>CANHBA010000172.1 GCA_947458985.1 Flavobacteriales bacterium | reverse complement strand
GTAGTTTAAGCTTGAGCTCATGGAGTTGCATTTCTACAATTTGCGCCACCTCTTTTTTGGTGAGGGGCAAAAACAAGATGCTTTCATCGATGCGGTTCAAGAATTCTGGTCGGATGGTTTGGCGCAGCAACTCGAGCACTTCAACCCTTGTTGCCTCAGCTACTTCTGGATATGCTGCTTCTTTTGCCTTTTCGAAACGCTCGTGGATGAGCTGCGAACCTAAATTGGAAGTCATGATAATTAGCGTGTTTTTGAAATTCACCAAACGACCTTTGTTGTCGGTGAGCCTGCCGTCGTCGAGTACTTGAAGCAAGATATTGAAGACATCAGGATGCGCTTTTTCGATTTCATCGAGCAAGATGATCGAGTATGGTTTTCTGCGCACGGCTTCAGTGAGCTGCCCGCCTTCTTCGTAGCCAACATAACCTGGAGGCGCGCCAACGAGTCGGCTTACTGCATGCTTCTCTTGGTACTCGCTCATGTCGATGCGCGTCATGGCTTGCTCGTCGTTGAATAAATAAGCTGCTAGTGCTTTAGCCAACTCCGTTTTACCAACTCCTGTTGTGCCTAAAAAGATAAATGAACCAATGGGGCGCTTGGCATCTTGCAAGCCAGCTCTACTGCGTCTGATCGCATCAGAAAGCGCTGTAATAGCTTCCTCTTGCCCCACCACGCGCTTGTGCAGTTCTTCTTCGAGGCGCAGCAGCTTGCCGAGTTCACTTTCAAGCATTTTGCCCACCGGAATACCTGTCCATTTGGAAACAACTTCAGCGATTTCAGCAACATCCACAACTTCCTTGATGAGTTTCACTTGCGTTTCGAGCACTTGTTGCTTTTCTTTCATTTGGTCAAGCGCAGCCTCTGCCTCTTTGATTTTACCGTAGCGCAACTCAGCCACCTTGGCGTAATCACCCATGCGTTCTGCTGCATCGGCTTCAAATTTGAGGGCTTCAATTTCTTCTTTGGCGCGCTGAATGCCTTCAATGAGGTCTTTTTCGGCTTGCCAACGGCTTTGTAAACTCATGCGTTGTTCTTGCAACTTGAAAAGATCGTCTTCAACTTGCTGCAAACGTTTTTGATCGTTTTCGCGCAAAATAGCGGCTTTTTCGATTTCTAGCTGCATGATTTTACGCTCAACCTCATCGAGCTCTTCTGGTTTCGAATTGATTTCCATTCGGAGTTTGGCCGCAGCTTCATCTATTAAATCAATGGCTTTGTCGGGCAAATGGCGATCGGTAATATAGCGCTGAGAAAGCTCAACAGCAGAGATAATGGCCGCGTCTTTGATGAGCACCTTGTGGTGATTTTCGTATTTATCCTTGATGCCGCGCAAAATAGAAATGGCGTCTTCTGTGCTTGGTTCGTCGATGAGTACAGTCTGAAAACGACGCACGAGCGCTTTGTCTTTTTCAAAATACTTTTGGTATTCATTTAAGGTAGTAGCCCCGACTGCGCGGAGTTCTCCTCTAGCCAAAGCTGGTTTTAGAATATTGGCTGCATCCATGGCACCTTCTCCTCCACCGGCTCCTACTAAGGTATGGATTTCATCGATGAATAAAATGATTTCACCCTCAGCAGCAATGACTTCCTTGACTACAGCCTTGAGGCGCTCTTCGAATTCTCCTTTGTATTTAGCTCCGGCGACCAAAGAACCCATGTCTAAGGAATAAACTGTTTTGGTTTTGAGGTTCTCGGGTACGTCGCCTGCAATAATGCGGTGAGCCAAACCCTCGGCAATGGCTGTTTTACCAACGCCTGGCTCGCCAATGAGGATGGGGTTGTTTTTGGTGCGGCGGGTTAGGATTTGCAAAACGCGTCTGATTTCGTCGTCGCGGCCAATGACGGGGTCTAGCTTGCCTTCTTCGGCGAGTTTGTTGAGGTTTTTGGCGTATTTTTCTAAAGATTGATAAGTGGCGTCCTGATGAGAGTCATTGACATTGGCGCCGTTTCTAAGTTCCATAATTTGTGTTTTGAGTGTTGCACTTTTTAAGTGTAGATCTTTTAAATAGCGAGCTGCTGCGTCTTTGCCTTCTAGTAGCGCCAAAAACAGCACTTCTATGGCTACAAAACGGTCCTTGAGCTCGACTTGGATTTGTAGTGCACGTTGTAAGAGCGCTTGAAAATCAGCACTTGCATAAGGTTGGGTAGCGCCCGTCACTTTTGGGTAGGATGCCACAATAGCATTGGCACCTTTCTGCACCTCGTAGATTTGCAACTGGTTCTTTTTGAGCAAAAAGCCAATTACGTCTGGATCATTTTCTAAGAGCGCCAAAAGCAGGTGCCCAGGCTCTAGGGCTTGTTGGTTATAGGCAAGTGCCAAAGCTTGGCTCTTTTGAAGTATTTCTTGTGCGCGGTGGGTGAATTTTTCAAAATCCATTGCAAGTTATTTTGTTTGGTACACACCGCTCAAATGCTACACCAGCTCAAAAATCAAGACATAATTTCCGATTTTTGAGCGTTTTTCCTGACAAAACAACCGATTTTACGTGGATTTACAGAATTCTCACCTGTCAATGTAACCATTCTTTTGCACTTTGCGTTAAGCAAGGCAACTCATGATTTATCCGGGCAACGGACAAAAAGGTATTCTTGCTCAAATGCCACATGGGGCATGCAAGAATTGTTTGTTGTTTGTTTGAAAGTCTCGCTACGGCGGGACTTTCTTTTTTTAAGTTCTAGTGGTTCAATACCTACTCTACGCAGTTCATGATGTCCTCGAACCAACGCACTTTCTCTTTATCCTTCATGGCCTCGCCTTTCTGAGCGCAAGCAGCCATGATTTCTTCATCTTGATCCGCGATGGGTTTAGAAAGTTCTTGACCACAAGTACAGGCATCCGGATTGGCAGAGGAACAACTTGAAAAAACAACAAGAATAATGGAAAGGAAGATAGGTAGTTTCATGGGTTAAAGTTAAACATTTCATTTGCTTTTTGTATTTTCGTTGCCATGCTCAGAACAACACTTTCTTTCTTGATGGTCTTTGCTTTCAGTGTAACTAGTTTTGCGCATGAATTTTACTTTGCCTTCGCGGAGCTCACCTACAACGAACTTCAGCAGCGTTTTGAAGGCACTATTATCTTTACGACCCACGACCTCGAACGTGCAATAGAACCAAAAGGGACGCTCATCGGTAAATTTGAAAAACTAGATGAAACATCAGCCGAGTTAAAGCTCATTGAAAATTACATCAATCAACATTTTCAAATCACTTACGGTTGCGCCCTAGATTCGAATGCCGCAGATGTAATTTGCATGAGCCAATTTACGCTTGAAGGCATTGTAACCCAACTCAACGGCACCATTGAATGCTACATCTCCTCATCAGTTGCTGCGCTGTACAATCCGGTACTTTTCAAATTTGACGCGCTCATGGAGCGTTACCCTAACCAACAGAACAAGCTCACCTTTATTTATAGAGATCAAAAGGAGACCTTATCCTTCTTGCTCTACGATCAACAAAAATATTTTACCCTGAAACCATGAAAAAATTAGTCCTTGCTTTTTTGACCCTTGCTAGCGGTGCAATGGTAGCCCAAACCAAATTTGCGCAGCTCGACCAACTTTTACCAACGGCCAATAGCTACCGTGCTGCTTCTGGCGCACCCGGACACGCCTATTACCAACAAAAGGCCGATTACAAAATGACGCTTGTCTTGGACGACAACAAACAACGCTTAGACGGCACAGAAACCATCACCTACACCAACAACTCACCAGACCCTTTGGCTTATTTATGGTTGCAACTCGACCAAAATATCTATGACCAAAATGCTGAAAGCAAGCTCATCGAAGTCGAGAAAATGGAAAACTTCAAAAGTGTTTCTGATTTGCGCAAGCGCGACTTTTATTACGACGGCGGTTTCAAAATTGAAAAGATCACCAACATGAGCGGCCAACCCATGAGCTACTTTATCAACAAAACCATGATGCGCATCGATTTAGCGAAGCCTCTCATGCCAGGTCAAAACATTTCGTTTCAAATCAGGTGGTGGTACAACATCAATGACCGTATGGCTGTGGGTGGACGCTCTGGCTACGAATATTTTGAAACCGACAAAAACTACCTCTACACCATTGCGCAGTTTTTCCCGCGCATGTG
>CANHBA010000171.1 GCA_947458985.1 Flavobacteriales bacterium | reverse complement strand
TCCCAGGAAAAGCTGCTTGCTACTGCCAAAATTGGCCCTTTACATCAATAGTCAGCAAGAGCAAAATCAAAAGTAAAACCCGCATGCGCTCTTAACGAAATAATTCGATTTTTAGTATCCTAAAAGGTACAATGCGGTCTAGATGGGCGCTGCATCACTTGCCATTTGTAGTTGAGCTGGAGGCCGTAACGGAGGGTATTGTTGAGTAAGCTCGGTTGATTGAGGTTCAAACTGAGCATGATTTGATGTGCTCTTGCAATTTGCCGACCGTAGCCTAAATTGAATTGGCGGCGGGTGTAACCTAGCAAGAAATGATCTGTTTTTCGGAAATAACTCACAGAGGTATTGATGGATTGAAACCCTTCGTAGTACTCATAAAAAAGCGTGGCATCAAGGCTTTGGAGGCTGTCTAGTTGAAATGATTTTTTAAGACCAACATGATAACTTGGAAGGTTAGTCAGGTAGAGAGGCTCTAAACTCCCGATGTCTACTTTGGACGAATAAATAGCATTGACGCCGCTAAAAAATTGCCAATTCTTGTACCTGAGTTGGAAGCCTAGATTTAAATCGGCCAATTGATATTTGTCTGTTAAGAACTCAATGACAGGTGAGCTTAAGCGATAAGCATTGTAATTGAGTCCTATTGCAGGTCGGATACTCCAGTTGCGACTAAGTGCAAAATCACGGCCAACACTTACTCCGATTGTCGTATTTTTTTGCCATGACCCTGTGCCGGCATGTCCGGTGCTCAATCCAAATTTCCATTTGCCCATACTTTGCTGAAAGCGCAGTGCAGCTTGATAATTGGCACTATAGAGGGAGTTGAAACCGAGATAAGAAAAATTGGTATTCAAGGAGCTGGCTTGGTAGCCATCTCCATGGACTCTAGCATCTAAATGGTAGGCTGGATTTGTGAATTCAAGTTGATCAGAGGCATTACTTAACTGAGCCAAAGTGGTAAAGGGGAGTGCAAAAAGCAAAAAAGAATAGATTTTCATGGTTGAATAGGTTTTAGTTGGTTTGATCTTGCCTAACTGAGACAATTTGGATCAACGAAAAGTTACACTACACCTTTGCCTCGGTTTTTACGTTACCTTAGTTTGTGTCTTTATCATGATGAGTCAAGAACCCCAAACAGAACTCCTAAAAGCCGCCGCAGCTGGTGAGCGCAGGGCCCAAATGGCGCTGTATCAGTTGTGTTATCCGGTTCTCATCAGTTCGGCACGCCGCTATTACCACAACACCGACGAACAAATGACCGTCGTAAACAACGCGTTTGTAAAGGTCATTCAATACCTCGGTAACTACGAAACCGGTCGGTTCTTGAGTTGGGTCAAGCGCATTATTTCCAACGAAATCATCGACGAATACCGCCGCAACAAACGCTACCACGAGCTTTATAAGTTCGATGCGCCCGTAGAAGAACGCGGCGGCTCAGATTTCCAGACAGATGCCATTTTTACCCACGAACAATTGCAGCAAATGTTGCTTTGTTTGTCAGAACCCGCCCGTTTGGTATTCAATCTTTTTGCCATTGAAGGCTACAGCCATAAAGAAATCGCCAATATGTTAGGTGTCACGGAAGAAACCTCCAAGTGGCACACCAAAATGGCCCGCAAAAAATTACGTGAACTCATAGAAAAATCCCATGAAGCAGCAAGACAACAATCCGTTGGATGAACTTTTTGCATCCTTAGCCGAGCCTAAGACCGAAGCACCTTCCGCAGCCTTCTTACAAGATGTAGAGGCCCGCCTAGACGCGCTTGCTCCAAAACGCCGCAAACCACTCGCCGTTTGGTGGATCTGGTCGGCATTTGGTGCGGTGCTTACATTTGGTTCCGTCCTTTTCTGGCAAGGGGCTCAAGTTGAATCTGTGGACTCAAGTGCAAAACAAGTCGCACGACAATCACAACGCGTTTCAGGTGCAAACAACGCTAAAATTGCCACCTTCAATTTGAATTCCTCCAAATCAAATTCTTCCAAACCAAATTCTTCCAAACCAAATTCTTCCAAACCAAATTCTTCCAAACCTTTAAACACCTTTATTACCACTTCTACTCATTCTCAATCTACCATTTCCTCTCCAAAAAATAGCCAAGTTTTTTCGCTTTCTCCGAACTTTTCTGCGTCATCTTTAATGGCCGTCAGCCAAACGATCCCAAAAACTGAAACTCAAGACATTTTAGGGGTAAAAACCTCGATAATTGACACCAATGGTCGTGCTATAGCCAAGCAACAACCAGTAATTGATTCCATTTCAACCAATCCTAAAGAAAGTGCCAAGCCAACAAAGAAATCCCAATCTTTAGGCCTCCAATTTGGAGTGAGCGGTATTTTCTCGAGTTTTGAGGTGCCTGATGGTTCTTCAGCTATAGTTCAGCCGTTTACACCGAAAGAACTCCGCGAATGGCGCGAACTCGGCGAGCGGCATACCTCGAGCTGGGATTTCAGCCTGCGCTATCAACTGTTTTTTGGCCGATGGGGTCTGCAAACAGGGCTGAACTACCTCGAGTGGGGCGAGCAATACACCTATAAAGTGATTTCTATTGAAGGCACCAACCGCTACCAATATGTCCAAATTCCACTTGGGCTTTCTTATCAAATTCCTTTGCGAAAAGTCTTACTGCAACCTGCGATAGGTATTGGTTTGGGTTATGGTGTGCGCCGAGATGGCGCGTATATCTTGCCCTACAACAATGGTGTTGCTGTTGTGGAGTCAAAGAAATGGGCAGCCAATGCTTACGCACAATTAGAGCTCGTTTATCAGGTCAATGCGCAACTTCAGTTTTCAATTGCACCTATGTTTCGTTATTCACTCGGAAGAGTCGTTAGTGATGAAATCATCAAGAACCGCTATCATTCGGTTGGTTTGCTCACAGGCTTTTCGTTTTCCTTCTAGAAATCAGAGGTTTGAGCTAAAGTGAAAAACTTAGTGTATAAATTACACTAAGTAGAAAATTCTCTTAACTTTACCCTCATAAACCTATTTCTATGAGCGCTCAAATTTTAGGTGTGGGTAGTTGCTTACCTACGCTTCGCCGCACCAACCAAGACTTCATTTCCCACCGTTTTTACAAAGGCATCGACCAACCTTTTGAAGACAGCAACGAAATCATCATTGAAAAATTCAAGGAAATTACTGGTATAGAAGAGCGCAGGTACGCTCAGAAAGAACAAACCAATTCAGACCTCGGCATCATTGCAGCTCAAAAAGCAATTGCCGCAGCAGCCATAGACCCCGAAACTTTAGATTACATCATTTTTGCCCACAACTTTGGCGATGTCCGCTTTGCCTCCAATCATTTAGATATGCTGCCGGCTTTGGCCTCGCGCGTCAAGCATGCACTCGGGATTGCCAATCCAAATTGCGTTGCCTACGACATGCTTTTTGGTTGTCCGGGTTGGATAGAAGCGCTCATTCAGGCCAACTTGTATATCAAGGCAGGCGCGGCTGTCAATTGTTTGGTCATAGGTTCTGAAACCCTGAGCAGGGTAGTGGACCCCCACGACCGCGATTCCATGATCTTTGCCGACGGCGCTGGCGCCTGCATTTTGAGTGCCAACACCACCAATGCTGTCAGCGGAATTTTAGCGCATGCCACCCAAACGTTTACCAAAGACGAAGCGTATTTTCTCAACAACGGACCGTCCTTGAACTCCAAGCACCATATCCATGAAAAATACATCAAAATGCAAGGGCGCAAAATCTATGAATTTGCGCTCACCAAAGTACCTGCAGCCATGAAAATCGCATTGGATAAAAGCGGTTTGGCCATTGAAGACGTCAAGAAAATATTTATCCATCAGGCCAATGAAAAAATGGATGAGGCTATTATTGACCGCTTTTATCGTTTGTATAGAGCGGAGCGCCCTGAAAATATCATGCCGATGAACATTCAATTCAATGGCAATAGTTCAGTTGCCACGGTTCCTACCTTACTAGATGCGGTCATTAGAGGAGAATACCCCGAGCATCAGTTGAGTACGGGAGACGTTATTATTCTCGCTTCAGTAGGCGCCGGCATGAATATCAACGCGGTGGTGTATCGCTGGTAGGTTAAATATCGAATTTCGTTTCTTTTTGTTCCGACTGCACGTGTTTTTTGAGCACAATCCCGTTTGTAGCTACTTCAAAAGTATCGGTGACGGTAAATTCCCAATTGATGCCTTCCCTTAAATAGACTCCACTCACTGTATATGT
>CANHBA010000170.1 GCA_947458985.1 Flavobacteriales bacterium | reverse complement strand
CGCCTGGCTAATTGGCTCAATAAATACGTTGTCTACGCGGTAAGCATACTTGGCGTGTTTTGAAAAAACTTCCCACTTGACCTCAAATTGCCGCAAGAAATGCATCAGCACGTCGTCGTGATAACCTGGAAGATACACGGTGTAATGCCCAAGATCTGTGGGTGCTGCGGCCCGTATTTCTTTTCTGATAACCGGTGTAAAAACGCGCTCATCGTAGGATTTGAAATGAAAACCATATTTCTGACGTGCAGGGGTGTAATGTTGCAGCACATAACGGCCAAACGCCGCCTTCTTTTCTGGCTTTGGAGCCAACGGATGCACCACTGCAGCTTGGTGGCTCATTTCAATGCACGGCACCCCATTTAGTAGTGCCGACCAAGCTGAAACAGGTTCAAAATCACTCAGAACGAGGTCGTATTTTTTGATTGGAAAGGAACGTATTTCTTTAATCAGATCAATCGGATGTGTGTTTTTCAAGGATTTTAAAATACTGATATCGCCGTTCTTTCCGCTTAGAAAAGTCAGGCCTGTTCGCTGGTAATCAAGTGTGAAGTCAGCTTTGATTTGGGCCTGATTACCGCTAATTAAAGTATCGACTTCTACAAATTGCTTGAGCAGCGGCACAATTTCATGCGCTCTACTCAGATGACCGTTTCCGGTGCCTTGTATGGCGTACAGGACTTTCATGCTTAGTTGACTTGCAGACCCGAAATCACTTCTTGCAATAATTGCTCGTAGTTCAAAGCTTCCTTATTTTGAGAAATGATTTGCGAAGGATTAAACACCTGCGTGCGGTCGTGGCGATACAGCGTCCATATTTCTTGATGGTACTCTAGGGAAGTGGAATTCTCTACCCAATCCCCGGAGTTCAGGTACAAGACCTCTCCTCCATCTTTGCCCTTCATCATTTTGATTTGTGGCTGATGTATATGGCCACAGACCACGAACTGATAATCGGAGCACATCGCAATTTCTGCAGCGGTTTGCTCAAAATTATTGACATATTTCACGACACCTTTAACGCTGTCCTTGACCTTCTGAGATAAGGATATTCTTCCCCTACCGAATTTTTCAGAAACCCAATTCATTAATGTATTAAGTACAATAAGTAAATCATAACCCTTTCCACCTAATTTAGCTACCCATTTGGAATGCTTCATGGTGGTATCAAATACGTCGCCATGAAAAATCCAGGCTTTCCCTGTCGGTAAATTGAGTAAGAGTTTATTTTGAATCTCTAAGCCACCCATTTTAAAGCCCTTAAACTTGCGCAGCATTTCGTCGTGGTTGCCCGTAATGTAATACACTTTGGTGCCGTTGGTGAGCATAGAAGCAATTGACTTGAGCACCTCCATGTGTGCCGCAGGAAAATAACGCTTACTGAACTGCCAGATATCGATGATATCTCCATTCAAAACTAAGGTCTCGGGGTCGATGCTTTTCAAATAAGCCACCAATTCTGCTGCTCTTGAGCCGTAGGTCCCTAAATGGACATCTGAAATCACTACTAATTCAACTTTGCGCTTCATCGTTTTTTTTTGTAAAGATCGCAGCGCTTTGTAACCATGGTTTTAAGCCAAGGTTATTTTTCGGTTCTACTTTACCAAACCAACAATTTGATCCACCAAACTCGGGTCCAAAAGTGTACTGGTATCGCCCAAATTACGGGTGTCGCCTTCGGCAATTTTGCGCAATATGCGGCGCATGATTTTACCGCTGCGGGTTTTGGGCAAACCCGGCACAAATAAGATCTGATCGGGTTTGGCAATGGGCCCAATGATGCGCGCAACCGTTTGTAAGATATCTTGTTTGGTCAGGTTGGCATCGCCGTGGGTGTCTTCAATAATGACATACGCAAAGATGCCTTGCCCTTTGATGTCGTGCGGATAGCCCACCACTGCGCTTTCGATGACGCCGGCGTGCATGTTGATGGCGTTTTCGACCTCTGCAGTGCCAATGCGGTGTCCGCTGACATTGAGTACGTCGTCTACCCTACCCGTAATGCGGTACATGCCATCGCTGTCGCGTAGGCAGCCGTCTCCGGTGAAATACAAATTTTCGTAGGTAGAAAAATACGTTTGGCGGCAGCGCTCGTGGTCGTTGTAGGTGCTGCGGATCATGCCCGGCCAAGGAAATTTGATGCACAAATTGCCATTGACACCATTGCCTTCAATTTCAACACCGTTTTCATCGACCAAACAAGGCTGAATGCCCGGCAATGGAAGGGTGGCATAAGAAGGCTTTGCTGGCGTAACCCCTGCTAAATTAGAAATCATGACACCTCCTGTTTCGGTTTGCCACCAGGTATCGACAATTGGGCAGTTTTTGTTTCCAATTTGTTCGTTGTACCAATGCCAAGCTTCTTCGTTGATAGGCTCTCCAACAGAACCTAGCACTTTTAAAGAACTGAGGTCTTTTCCTTTGATCGGATCGAGCCCAAAGCCCATGAGGCTGCGAATGGCGGTTGGTGCAGTATATAAAATGTCTACTTTATACTTCTCTATTATTTCCCAGAACCTACCGGCATCGGGCCAAGTAGGCACACCTTCAAACATGAGTGTGGTTGCGCCTGCACTCAGTGGGCCGTAAATGATATAGCTGTGTCCGGTGATCCAGCCGATATCTGCCGTACAAAAATGCACCTGCCCCGGTTGGTATTGAAAAACATTGACAAATGTATAGTTGGTCCAGACCATATAACCAGCGGTTGTGTGCACCACACCTTTTGGCTTTCCGGTAGACCCTGAGGTGTAAAGGATAAATAAGATGTCCTCGGCATCCATAGCTACAGGTGCAACTGCTGGGTTGCCCATGGTTTCTACTTTCTTGATTTCGTCTTCCCACCAGACATCGCGGCCTTTGAGCATTGAGACTGGCGTGCGGGTACGGGTACAAACAATGACGCGCTTGATGGTTTTGTTACCCACCAAGGCGTCGTCTATGACACTTTTAAGCGCTATGTCTTTGGCACCGCGAAAGGCACCGTCGCAGGTAATGATAAATTCTGCACCAGCGTCTTCTAGCCTATCTGCAATGGCTTGGGCTGAAAAGCCGCCAAAAATAACGGAGTGAATAGCGCCAATGCGCGCGCAAGCCAGCGTTGCAATGGCTAACTCAGGCACCATACCCATGTAAATACAAACGCGGTCGCCTTTCTGGACTCCATTGTTCAAGAGCACATTGGCAAATTGCTGTACTTTGAAATGCAATTCGTTGTAGGTAAGTACGCGATGGTGCTCTTCGGGGTCATTAGACTCCCAGATAATCGCAGGCTCATTGCCGCGCGTGGCTAGATGTCTGTCCAGACAATTTTCAGTTATATTGAGCTGAGCTCCTTTGAACCATTCTATTTTAGGATCTTTGAAATTCCAGTCCAGGACTTTGTCCCATTTCTTTTGCCAAGTAAAATTATCGGCAATAGCTGCCCAAAAGCCTTCTGGGTCTTGGATACTTTTTTGATAAGCTGCTTTGTAGGCGTCGTAGGTAGTGAGTTGGTAAGGATAAGTCATATGCGCATGTTTGTGCTAAAATTAGTCAAAAAGCACTGCCGCAATCAGGATTTATCGTTCAAACCACGCTTTAAAATTCGCATTAATTATTCATGACCTCCAGCAGCTCAAACGCCACCTCATTGCGTCGACCAATAAAATCCCACGGTGCGTTGTAGCCCATATAAATCAATTTCGGATCAAAGGCAATACCCTCTTTGGTCAAGAGCAACCTAAGCTCTGCTGCTTTTTCTTCAATTTTCTGGTCATTGGTATAACCACCAAAACGCAACACAGCAAGCGTTCTCGCCTCCTTCTTTGCAATTTTCACATTGGGATTGCTCGGATCTGGCAAGGCATCCATGCTATATTGCTTGGGCATCACAAAAGCCATCTGGGTGCTCTCCCCCATTTCCATCACTACTGGTGAGGTCATGGCAATTTTCTGACCTTGCTCATTGCCACCAAAGATGTAACCCGCCACTCTGCGAAAGCCCAAACTACTGTTTTCACTGTAAGTATTGGAATCGAGCTGCGTCTGCGCCAAAATGAGATCTGGATAGCGTCTGATTTCCGCTTTACGGTTCAAGACACGAAGCACTTCGTAATCAGGAGTTTCTATAGATGAACGCATAACTGACATTAATAAAATGAATAAAACGCCAACAATAGCGACGACAAAAAGCAATTTTTTCAAGGTGTTTTTTCTTTAATAACATTGCAATTGCAAAAAAGTTCTTATCTTTGCACTCGAAATCGGCCTCGTAGCTCAACTGAATAGAGCATCAGATTACGGCTCTGAAGGTTTCAGGTTTGAATCCTGACGAGGTCACTCTGACAAAATGCCTTCCGCTATGCGGAGGGCATTTTTGATTTAAGGCCCTT
>CANHBA010000169.1 GCA_947458985.1 Flavobacteriales bacterium | reverse complement strand
TTTGGCCGAAGAGCAAAAAACTCCTGATTTCTTCAAAGTCGTGGTCTTCGGAAGCCATCCAGTAAACGGGTACAAAGTGTTCGTTCGGGAAGTTATTATTGAGGTCTTCGCTGAGTTTGATGACGTGCAGGATCTTGTAGATAAAATACAAGGGTCCTGTCATGAAGCAAAGCTGATGCCCTGTTGTAATTGTAAAGGTATTGGCCTCTTTTAAGCAGTTTAAATTGCTTTTTAGTTTTTCTGAAACCGAAAGATCCTTGTATTTTTCATCCAGGACTTTCGTGAGGAGCTCCCGCTGCGCAGCAGTATAACTTTGCCTTTTGAGGTCAATTTGTTGTTCGAACTGAGCGGAGAGTTGTGCGTTCATTATTACATATTGCGTCGGTACTGACCACCCACTTCAAATAAAGCGTTGGTGACCTGACCAAGTGAAGCCACCTTACATGTTTCCATGAGCTCTTCAAAGATGTTTTTGTTGAGCACTGCTGCTTCTTGCACTTTGACGATGCCGTTGCTTGCGGCTTCTTGCTGTGCGTTGTGCAGGTTGGTCAGCATGCTAATTTGGTATTCCTTTTCTTCTTCGGTTGCTCTAATGACCTCTTTAGGCAGCACGGTAGGAGAACCTTTGGAACTCAAGAAGGTGTTGACGCCAATTATCGGGAATTCGCCAGTATGCTTGAGCGTTTCGTAGTACAAAGACTCTTCTTGAATTTTGGAGCGCTGATACATGGTTTCCATGGCGCCTAATACGCCACCGCGTTCCGTAATGCGGTCAAATTCGGTGAGCACTGCTGCTTCTACGAGTTCGGTGAGTTCTTCAATGATAAATGCACCTTGTATCGGATTTTCGTTTTTCGCTAAGCCGAGCTCTCGGTTGATGATCAGCTGAATAGCCATGGCCCTGCGCACCGATTCTTCGGTTGGCGTGGTAATGGCTTCGTCGTAGGCGTTGGTGTGTAAAGAGTTGCAGTTGTCGTAGATGGCGTAAAGCGCTTGCAGGGTGGTGCGGATATCGTTGAAATCGATTTCTTGGGCATGCAAAGAGCGACCAGAGGTTTGGATATGGTACTTGAGCATTTGCGCACGGGAGTTGGCTCCGTACTTGCGCGCAAGGGCCTTTGCCCACACGCGGCGCGCCACGCGGCCAATGACAGCGTATTCGGGGTCAATGCCATTCGAGAAAAAGAACGATAGGTTCGGGCCGAATTCATTGATGTCCATACCACGGCTCAAGTAGTATTCTACGTAAGTGAAGCCATTGGCAAGGGTAAACGCCAATTGGGTAATGGGGTTGGCGCCGGCTTCGGCAATGTGGTAACCCGAAATGGATACCGAATAGAAATTGCGCACACCGTTGGCAATGAAGTATTCTTGGACGTCGCCCATGAGGCGCAAGGCAAATTCAGTCGAGAAAATACAGGTATTTTGTGCTTGGTCTTCTTTTAAGATGTCTGCCTGCACCGTACCGCGCACCTGTTTGAGGGTATCTGCTTTGATTTGAGCATAAACATCAGCTGGTAGCACTTGGTCGCCGGTGACGCCCAAAAGCATAAGGCCTAGGCCATCGTTACCTTCGGGTAAGGCACCTTGATAAGCTGGGCGAGCAGTTCCTTTTGCTTTGTAGATAGCGGCAATTTTAGCTTCAATTTCAGCTTCTAAACCGTTGGTCTTGATGTATTTTTCACAGTTTTGGTCTATAGCTGCATTCATGAAATAAGCCAAGAGCATTGGGGCTGGCCCGTTGATGGTCATGGATACAGAGGTGGCCGGATGGCTGAGGTCAAAACCAGAATAGAGTTTTTTGGCGTCGTCTAGGCAGCAAATAGAAACGCCCGAGTTTCCGATTTTGCCGTAGATGTCTGGGCGCAAATCGGGGTCGTTGCCGTAGAGTGTAACGGAGTCAAAAGCCGTAGACAAACGTTTGGCGGGCATACCCAAAGAAACATAATGGAAGCGCTTGTTGGTACGCTCCGGGCCACCTTCGCCGGCAAACATGCGGGTTGGGTCTTCGCCTTCGCGTTTGAAAGGAAAGAGCCCTGCGGTGTAAGGGAATTCACCGGGTACGTTTTCCTGCAAGACCCAACGCAAGATGTCGCCCCAGCTTTGGTATTTAGGGGTGGCCACTTTCGGGATTTGCAAATGCGATAAAGACTCAGAGTGGGTCTGGATGCTCAGCACTTTGTCTCGAACCTTGAATTCGTAAGTCGGGTTTTTGTAGGCTTGTTTTTTAGCGGCCCAATTTTGTAGGATTTCCCAGTTTTTTGGGTCAAAATTGAGTTTTTCTGACTCAAATGCTTCTTGTAAAGATTTGATGAGGCGGTCTTTGTCTTCAATAGATGAACTTTTCAATGCATCGATAGAGACCTGATAGCCGTATAATTTTTCGGCTACCGCCACTTGCTGCTCTACCCATTTGTCGTAGGCGCGGTTGGATTCAGAAATTTCGGAAAGATAGCGCGTGCGCTCTGGCGGAATAACGAAAACTTTTTGCGACATCTCGCGGGTAATGGTAAAAGTAGATTGGAGGTCGCCGCCCGTTTTTTGCACGACGTGGTCCATGATCACTTTGTAAAGTGTGTTCATACCCGGGTCGTTGAACTGCGAAGCGATGGTGCCGTAAACAGGCATGTCGTCTACTTGGCTTTCCCACAAGTTGTGGTTGCGTTGGTATTGCTTTCTGACGTCGCGCAGGGCATCGAGCGCGCCGCGTTTGTCGAATTTGTTGAGTGCAATGACGTCTGCGAAGTCGAGCATGTCGATTTTCTCGAGTTGGGTTGCGGCGCCGTATTCAGGTGTCATGACGTACAAAGAAACATCTGAGTGGTCGAGGATTTCGGTGTCCGATTGGCCAATTCCGGAGGTTTCTAAAATGATGAGGTCGTATTTAGCGGCTTTCAAGATCGAAATGGCTTCTGCCACATGCTTGGAGAGCGCTAAGTTGGACTGGCGTGTGGCCAAAGAACGCATGTAAATGCGCGGACTTTTAATGGCGTTCATGCGGATGCGGTCTCCGAGTAGTGCGCCGCCAGTTTTTCTTTTGGAGGGGTCAACAGACACCACCGCAAGCTGTTTGTTGGGGAAGTCGAGTAAAAAACGACGCACGAGTTCATCTACCAAAGAAGATTTTCCGGCACCGCCCGTACCGGTAATGCCGAGTACAGGAATGGCGTTTTTGGTTCCGGCGTCGCGCAGTGCATTTAAAAGCGCAGCGTTTTCTTCTGGGAAGTTCTCGGCTGCACTGATGCAATGGGCAATAGCAGGTACATTTTTGTTTTCGATTTGGGCGAGGGTTTCAAGCGCGCTTTCGACTTTGGCTTTTCCGACCGCGAAATCACATTTTTCAATGAGGTCGTTGATCATGCCTTGGAGGCCCATAGAACGGCCGTCGTCAGGGTGATAGATGCGCGTAATGCCGTAGCCTTGGAGTTCTGCAATTTCTGAAGGCAAAATAGTTCCGCCGCCGCCGCCGAAAATTTTGATGTGTGGCGCGCCTTTTTCTTGCAAGAGGTCGTGCATGTATTTGAAGTATTCCATGTGGCCACCTTGGTAGGAGGTCATGGCAATGGCTTGGGCATCTTCTTGAATGGCGCAATTGACAACTTCTTCAACAGAGCGGTCGTGGCCGAGGTGGATCACTTCACAGCCGGTGGCCTGAATGATGCGGCGCATAATGTTGATAGCGGCGTCGTGTCCGTCGAAAAGTGCCGCAGCCGTTACAATGCGGATTTTATGTTGCGGGATATAAGGTTGAACCTGTTCCATAGTGGCTTTTGATTGATGGGCAAATTTAGGTTTTTTTCAGCAATTTCAGCTATTCACGATTTTCTCCACGATGCTTGCCACAGCGGGGCAAATAAGCGTGTTTTGGGCTGTTAAGTCCATGATTTGATACATGTTTTTGCGATCGGTGTGCGGATATTCTCGGCAGGCGAGGGGGCGGTCTTCGTAAACAGCACAGGTGTTGTCGGGTAGTAAATTGAAGCAGGGAGAGGTTTTGAGAACGTAATCGTCGTCTTCATCGAGTCTCAAATACTGCGCTACCAATTGGCTTTCTTTCATGCGCAATGCTTTGGCCATGCGGCGGATGTCGGGCTGTCGAAAGATAGGGCTGGTCGTTTTGCAACAATTGGCACAGCTGAGGCAGTCGCGCTTGGCAAAGTCTTTTTCGTGGGCGTTATTGAAGCGCTGGTCTAAGTCTTTGGGTTTGGTTTTATTCCATTTCCGTAGGACTAACTGATTGGCCTTGAAGTTGGTTTTGGCTAAGGCCAATATTTCTTTGTCTTTGTCAGAGAGCTCTTGCATGTTTGTTTTAACTTTGCACGAAGATACAATCAAAATGGTCTTTCCTCAATTTAGAAAACTCGAGAATGGCAGGT
>CANHBA010000168.1 GCA_947458985.1 Flavobacteriales bacterium | reverse complement strand
CAGCTGCTTGTGGTGCTAATTTCCATGTGCCTTCTATCTGTGCTGAAAAGCTCAAGATAGGAGCAAAAAGTAAAAAGTACAGTTTTTTCATGTTGTTAATTTTAAGGGTTTTAGAGGTTAATTCTAATTGATGGGTTAAATATAGTAAAAAATACAATAAGCCAAAAATCTATGGCATTTTGTGACTATTAAACTATTAAAACAATAAGTCGTTAAAAAGTTCAAAAGTGAGTTTATTTCCGTCGCAAATGATTTCAAAAGCGCCCTTTTCAGCACGCCATTTGCCATCGGAACTGATTCTTTTGAGCACACTTGCATCGAAAGCAAATTCGATGGTCTTGTTTTCACCTGCAGCAAGCGTTACTTTTTGAAAACCAATCAACCTTTTGTTTTCAGGAGTTGTTGAGGCATAGAGGTCGCTGAGGTAAATGGGCACAACCGCTTGAACGCTTGTCTTGTTTGGGTTTTCAATGCTTACTTTAACTACGAATGCGCCTGTATTTTCATTTTTAGACTTGAAGCTGACGTTTTTGACTACTGCAGCGTGGTAAGACAAACCAAAACCAAAGTCCCATTGTGGATTGTAGGCTGTAAATTGACCTGATTTAGCACGTGCTACACTTCCTGGATGGTCATAGAATTCAATAACACCATCGTAACGTGGGTAGGTGTACGGTAAGCGTCCGCTGAAATCTGCTTGACCCGTCAGAAGTTCGGCTAAAGCGACGCCGCCTTGATCGCCTGGTAAATAGGCTTGCACAATAGCGTCACACAAAGGTTCGATGTCGTTGATGATGCGTGGGCGGGCTTCTAAAAGCACCAAAACAACTTTTTTCTTGGCGGCCTTAGCTAGGCGCACTAATTCTTTTTGTTTTTCGTCGAGTTGCAAGCTGCGAATATCACCTGGTTTTTCGGTGGAAGGAAGCTCACCCAGGCAAATAACAATTACGTCATTTTTCTTGAGCGCTTTTTTGTAGGAGTCTAGACCGTCAAAACGCGAGGCCTCGAAGTCTTTCTCCATATATAACTCAACTCCTTTGGCATATGAAATGCTTGCCACTGGGAATTGGTATTTCAGTGCTTGATAGATATTTAAAACACCTTTTGTGTTAAAACTCGTGTCTAAGCCTTGCCAAGTGTGCGACCAGGCGCCATTGAGCATATTGATACTTGCTGCACCAGGGCCTGCTACTAAAATACGTTGAGAGCCTTTTAGCGGGAGTGTTTGTGTCTCGTTTTTGAGTAAGGTGATGGATTCAAGCGCTGCTTGCTTAGCGATATTTTTAAAAGTTTGGCTGCCAAAGAGCGGGTATTTGCTCATATCTGGCAAAGGATTGCCAAAGAGTCCAAGTTGATTTTTTACGTATAGGATGCGGCGGACGGCGTCGTCTAGGCGTTCCATAGAGATTTTACCTTCTTTTACTGCCTTAACCATGTCTTGGCAATACGTTTTGTATTGCGGGTTAGATGGTACCATACTCATGTCAACACCAGCGTTAAATGCTTGAATTGCTGCCTCTGCAATTGATGGTGCGGTGCGGTGCACGGTGTGGAGCATAATGAAGTCTTCCCAATCAGAAACTACAAAACCTTTGAAGCCCCAGTCTTTTTTGAGGGTTTGGGTAAGCAGTTGGTAATTGGCGTGGCCTGGTATGCCATTCACGACACCAGAATTGATCATGAGGGTGAGGGCGCCTTTTTCTACCGCTGCTTTGAAAGCCGGGAAGTACAATTCTTGCATGTACTTCTCAGGAATAAATGCCGGCGTGCGGTCGCGGCCAGTGAAACTTGCGCTATAACCTACAAAATGCTTGAGGCAAGCAGCTGCATGAAATTCGTCTACTTTAGCTCCTTTTCCTTGATAACCTTCAACAAGCGCAACGCCCATTTGGGTTCCTAAAACGGGGTCTTCACCTAATGTTTCAAAATGGCGCGACCAAAGCGGTTGGCGTCCGAGGTCTAGCACTGGTGAAAAGTTCCAGGGAATGCCTGAAGCTCTGCATTCGTAGGCGGTAACTTCACCCATTTGGCGAGCGAGCTCTGGGTTCCAGGTAGCCGCCAAGCCAATTTCTTGAGGAAAGAGGGTGCCTCCAACTGTGTAATTGACGCCGTGAATGGCATCAATGCCGTAAAGAATTGGAATGTTTTGTTCTTTTTGTAGATACGGTGCGTGGATATCTGTCATGATAGACTTCCAT
The DNA here is from genome assembly GCA_947458985.1 of Flavobacteriales bacterium. Lineage (GTDB taxonomy): Bacteria > Bacteroidota > Bacteroidia > Flavobacteriales_D > Crocinitomicaceae > UBA952. The sequence continues at coordinate 2,193 of CANHBA010000168.1, read as the reverse complement.
TCAGCACGGTCAAGCGTGTGCCAACCTACATTGAGTACAGAACCAACATGATAGGTTTCAAGCGCTTCTTTCAGTTTGGCTTTGTCTATTTGTGCAGGAACCAATGCTTGCCCTTTGTCATCGGTTTTATGTATAGCGTCGAGCGTGATTTGACACGTTTGCCCTACTTTTTCTTCGATGCTCATCTGAGAGATCAGCGTTTCAATATCTGTGTTGCTTGGTGCTGTGAAATAAGGTTTTTCGGAACTTTTGAAGCCGAAAAGAACCGCCAACACAGCTAATGATGACAATAATTTCATGAGAAAGCGTTGTTTTTATTGGAATACGCGCACGTAATCGACATACATTTTTTGAGGGAAGGTAGTTGTAGCATCTGGTGCTCCTGGCCAGTTTCCACCTACAGCAACATTCATGATGATAAAGAACTTCTCGCGGAACTCAGCCATTTCTGCTGGGCTGGTATCTACAGAATGAAACTCAACGTTGTCTAGCAACCAATGAATAGAGTTGGCATCCCAGGTAATTGAAAAGACGTGGAAGGAATCGGCAAATTTACCTGAAGGAAGCGTTTTGCTACCACCGTATTGTGCATGACTGCCCGCGTTGCTCCAGTGTACTGTGCCGTGCGTGGTGCGGTCATTGGCGCCTGCACCACCGATGAGCTCCATGATGTCGATTTCTCCACACGAAGGCCATCCGGCAGTAGTAATGTTGTCTCCGAGCATCCAGATAGCAGGCCAAATGCCTTGTCCGTAAGGAAGTGCAGCACGTACATCGACGCGTCCAAATTTCCAAGATTTGATGCCTTGGGTTTTGATGCGGCTAGAGGTGTAGTTAGATGAATTGAAGTTTTCGTTTTTGGCGGTAATGGTTAAAATACCATCTGAAACCACAGCGTTGTCTTGTTTGTAGTATTGAAGTTCGTTGTTGCCCCAGCCCCAGCTGCCCGTACCGAGGTCGTAGGTCCAGTCAGAAGAGAGGCTAGCGCCGTTGAATTCATCTTGCCAAACTAATGTATAATTTGGGTAGGTAAGCGGGCTGATATATCCTGATGTGGGTGCGCCAGTGTTGCCTGTTGCAATTTCAATCAATACCTCTTCAGTTTTTTCAATGAATGCAGTTTGTAAAGAGTGAGCACGCGTGCGAATTTTGTAAGTACCGCTCGTATTGAAGATATGTGTTGCTTCGCCATCTTGCGTTTCTACAGTTATGGTGTCGTTGTTGTCGTAGAAAGTAACGGTATAGAAATTGACGCTATCTGCAGTGGCTAAAACGTGCACTTCGCCATTCGTAATGGTGAGTTGCGTGTTCAGGTTACTAGGTAAGCCCGGGGCTATAGGTGCATCTGGCTCACAAGCCAAAAGTGTTAAACTCAATAAAAGAAAAGTCATGATTTTCATGGGTCGGATTATAAAGTCTTGAGTTTGAGGTACCATTTTAAACCACCGGCATGATGCCCGTATTGTAAATGGAGTGTAGAGTCAGTGGCGGAAATAATTCTGTAAACGCGTGGCCCAGTATAGAAACCAAGGAATGCGTTGCCCGAGATGGTGATCGTATTTTCAGCACCTTCTGTAAGCAACCAACTTTCATTCATTTGGTTGTCAAACGGTGCTGTAAAATCGGCAAGGTTTTGGAAAGAGCCCGGGAAAGAAGCGGCTAGGCTGTTGTGCACATAGACGTCTCCGTTGGTGATCATATCAAATTTGAACGCGTTGAGATGAAAGACATATTGATCATCGTAAAGTCCGCAACCAGGTTTTTCACCTGCACCTGCAGCCCACCACTCTGGTGTTGGCCCAAGCGGGCTTTCCGGGTCTGGGCCTACACCCATGTGGCCAGAGGCTGCTGAATCTACAACCCACACTTTATAGCCGGGGCCGCTAATACCGCCTGTAAGCAATGTATAGTAAGGGTTGTTGAGTAAGCCGAAGTCGTCATTGGCAATAGTGACTTGTTGGCTAGAGCTACGGCTTCCGCCTTTGGCAAACACGGTTAATTTGATGGTATAGGTACCGGCGTAAGGATACGTTGCGTTTACGTTTGGCCCTTGTGCTTTGGTCCCATTACCGAAGTCCCATACGCACTGAATATTTGGATTATTGGCGCTGAGTTCAATGATATTGGCATTGGCAGCAGAAGGCGCCATTGTAAATTGTGCATCTGCAGCAGAAGGTGCAGGCCCAAGAGTTG
>CANHBA010000167.1 GCA_947458985.1 Flavobacteriales bacterium | reverse complement strand
TTCCATGCAGAAACAACAATGCCGATTCGAAAATCGGCACAGTTAGTTAATGTTGTTGGATCAAAAGCAGAGAGGTTTTTACCTGCTGTAGCCATGAGTATATTTATTTAGTAGCGCATCGAGCAATATAGCGATCGATGGTTTTGGTACTTGCGTAGTTAGGGTAGTCGTCTTTGATGCGTTGGTAGTGAACAACAGCATCTGCTTTTTTATTGAGTTTTTTCTCGCAAACCAATCCAGCTTTGAATAAGTACATTGGTGTTGTGAATTCGTTGTCTTCGCGGTCTGCAGCTTGTGTGTAGAAAGACAAAGCATCGTTGTATTTTTTCATTTCGCTGTAGCAGTCGCCTTGCAGGCCTATGCTCATAGTAGAAACATAGGTATCTTCTAGGTTAACGCCTTCTAGCATTTTGATTGCGGCTGCAAATTTGCCTTTTTCCATGTATTGAGTAGCGAGCAAGTACTGTGCGATTTCGCCACCTGTTTTGCCATCGTTGCTTTTGACAAAAGGCTCAAGGATACGAATGGCTTGGTCTGTAGAATCTTTGGTCACGTAGTTTAAGGCAACCCACCATCCATCATTTGATTTTTCGTTTGCCGGGCCCCAAATGAACTGACGGTAAGAGAAATAAATTACTACTGCTGCAATAAGACCGCCAACGATGTAAGTTCCTAACTTAAAGCTTTTGTTGGAGTTGAATTTGTTTTTGAGGTCTTCGAAGCTCAATTGCTCTATCATAATCGAATTTTTTGAAACGCAAATATAAATCATTTTAGCAAATGAATTGCTTATTTTTGCGCTATGTTTCAACGCAATTTTTCTCCTTTTTCGGTCTTACTTCTTTTTTTACTTGGTTTTGGCCCTTCTTTAAGTGCTCAAAATACAGTTAGTGTCACTGGAAAAGTACTCTCATACGAGCAAAATAGTGCTTTAGAATACGTATCAGTCAAATTATACAAACTCCCAGACTCCACATTTCAAAAAGGCGTATTTACCAATGCCGACGGCCGGTTTTCCTTGAACACCAATCCTGGCAAATATTACCTGCAACTGAGTTTGGCGTTTTATGAGAACCAAACAACTGAAGCATTTGAGCTCAAGTCAGGGCAAACCAATTTTCATCAGGGTACGCTGCGCATGCAACAACCCAAAACCCAAGAGGTCAAAGATGTTGTGGTACGTGGGCAAAAGGATGTTATGGAAGCGGGTATTGACAAAAAGATTTACAATGTTGCCGAGGATTTAAATGTAAACGGCGGCACGGCCAATGACATCCTCAATCGCTTGCCTTCTGTTGAAGTAGACCAAGACGGTGGGGTTTTATTGCGCGGTCAAGGGAGCGTAACTATTTTAATTGATGGTCGCCCAAGCTCCATGAGTGGTGGAAACGGCAAAACTTTACTTGATGCATTGCCTGCCAATTCAATAGAACGCGTTGAAATTGTAACAAACCCGTCGGCAAAATACGACCCAGATGGCACTTCAGGCATCATCAATATTGTGCTCAAAAAGAACAAATTGCTTGGTTTCAATGGTATGGTGTCTACCAATTTAGCATCAGGCGATTTAAAAGGAGGCAATGTAGGTGAGGGCAGCGTGTCCTTGAGTTACCGCAACGGCAACATCAATGTTTTTGGTACCTACAATGCGCGTTACCTCGAAGGCTACCGCAACAATTACAACGATATCCGCCAAGAACTGAGCTCAGGTGTTTTCATACTCGATCAAAACCGTACGGGCACCGACCTCGATGCAGGGCAAACCTTCCGAATGGGTACCGACATTAATTTGAATCCGCGCAACACAATTGGTTTTGTGGCAACGGGCTCCTTAACCCGCCGCGACCGCACAGGTGAGCTCTGGAATGCCCAGCTCAACGAATCCGGAACCATTACCAACCTCTGGAGCCGCAGTTCCTACGACCCCACAGATCGCCAGAACCTCGACTTGAATCTCAATTACAAACACGACTTCAAAGCAGAACGCGGCAACCTCATTTTTGACGTCAATCAGTCACTCGGTTCAGAAGACATCGAGGGGTATTACGTCAATACCTATTACAACCCAGACACCACGCTTTCAGCGCTTCCTATTTTAGATCAGCGTCTTTTCAATACAGACAAAAACAACATCACAACTGCTCAGGCCGACCTCACTCATTTGTTTCCTGATTTAGGTTTGCGTACCGAGGCAGGCCTGAAGGCTATTTTAAGAGATCAGCTTGTTGATACATACTCAGAAACCCTTGACAACACTTTAAACGCCTACCAAGAAGACACCCTCGCTAATTTCTTGTATGGCTACAAAGAACAAGTTTACAGCGTCTATGGTGTGGCGGGCAAGCAAATCAAGCGCTTTAAAATGCAAGCCGGATTGCGGGCCGAGAAGGCATATCAAATTCCGAATCTCATCTCAGACACCATTCGCATCATCAATGACTACTTTAATTTCTTTCCATCGGCACACCTCCGTTATGAGCTCAAGCCTAAGTCTGAATTAAGTTTGAGTTATTCGCGTCGCATCAAACGGGCCTCTGCCAACGAGCTCAATCCTTTTACCAACTATTCCGACCCGTTTAATTTACAGCGTGGCAATCCTTACTTGAGTCCTGAATACATTCATTCATTTGATTTAGCTTACTCGCTCGAAAAGAAAAAATTGAGTGTTTCGAGTGCGTTGTTCTTTCGCCAATCGAATGGCGTTATTTCGCGCTTCAAAGAATTTTATCCCGACAACACCAGTGCCGTGAGCTACATGAATATTGCCCAAACCAAAGCGCTAGGCGGTGAGCTCATTTTAATGTTCAAGCCTTCACCTTCTTTGCGCAGTACGCTTTCTTACAACGGTAATTACACTTGGTACAAAACCAATATGGCTGAGTTTCCGGACCGTCAAGGGTTCAATCACAATGTCAAATGGAACACTTCTTATGAATTCTGGAAGAAGACCGCCACTTTACAGTTGAGCGTCAATTACAACGGCCCTCGTGTAACGGTGCAAGGCATCGCCCAAAGAAAAGGCCCAATAGACCTTGCTTTTGAAAAGAAACTAGCCAACGGAAATTGGTCGCTGGGTGCGCGAGTAACCGATATTTTCGACCGCCAAGGTTTCTATTTTGAAGTAGACCGCCCAGGGGTTTATCAAGTAGGTGAATTCAAGTGGCTCACGCGTCGTGTGTATGTGTCGGCAAGCTACAAATTCGGCAAATTAGAGATTTCTAACAAGGCCAAGCAAAGTGGTACGGACGGCGGAGGCGAGCTCTAAGCGTTGTTTAGTTTGGCCCAAACTGCTTTGTTCCATGCAATGTATTGCTGAAGAACCAAAGGGGTATTTGCTTCAGATAAGTCCTGTACCGACCTAATTTCATCTTTTTGTAAGTCGTTTAACAACCCTAATAATTGTTGCGGGTCAAAGTGCTGAGATAACAATATTTCTATTGTGGGTAAATCAGCGGCTGCCCAAAATTCAAAGAAGTCTTTTTGTTGCGCTAGCCAAAATTCGAGTAATTCTCTTAACAGAAGGGGTGATTTTCCATTGTAAATCAAGAAGGCGACCCGACTTTTTTGTTGTTGCTGCGCATTGAATTGAGCCAGTATAGAGTGGCAATTTGAATCGGAAAGCTTTTTCTCTTTCTTAAATAGTAATTCATTCTCCTCAGTAAAACCAAAGCCGAGTACACGCGCTGCTGTATCCAGACGCGTGAGTTCTTTAAACCATTTAGGATAAAGGAGTACCTGGTCTAATTGGCGATAGATTTTCTGTTTGAGCTCAAAAAACAAGAACTCGAACTGGTCATCTAAGGGTTCTTCTGGGTTTAGTCGGAGTAAGGCGAGGGCTTCCTCAGGGCTCATTTTTTTAAGTTTTTACGCATGCGCAAATTGAGCATTTCTACAACTAGTGCGTAAACAAAGGCAAAATAAATGTATCCTTTTTGAAGGTGTTCTCCGAATCCTTCCGCAATAAGCATGACACCGATGGCTACCAAGAAAGACAAAGAAATCATTTTAATAGTTGGTCTGTTATTAATGAATCTACTGATAGGACCAGAAAAGAGCATCATAACCACCATAGATATCAATACGGCCAAAATGATGATGATAATTGGGTTACCGTGTGTTTCGTGAGAGATATCGTTGGTCATTCCTATTGCTGAGATGACGGAATCAAAACTAAAAATAAAGTCAATTAAAACGATTTGGGAAACAGCGGCTGTAAATGTACTGTAGCTCTTGGTGCTTTTTTCATGATCCTCTCCTTTGACACTCGCATGCATTTCACCCACTGATTTATAGATCAAGAACAAACCTCCAATGAGTAGAACCAAACTATGGGCTGTAAAGGAATAACCTGCTACACTGAAAAGCGGTTCGCGGTCGAGGGTCATGATCCAAGAAACCAAGCTCAGCATGACAATGCGAATAATTAGTGCTAAACTCAAGCCAATTAGTCTTGCGCTGCGCTGCTTGTTTTTGGGAAGGTTATCTGTAATGATCGAAATAAAGATGATGTTG
>CANHBA010000166.1 GCA_947458985.1 Flavobacteriales bacterium | reverse complement strand
CTTGCTTTGGAACGTGTATAGAAATGTAGTCGAGTTGGTCGATGACTTCTAAAAGATTGCCTACTACTTTTACAGGTACTTCTAAAGTTTGACCAGCAATTTTAAGTGTAATTGGCTGAATGCGCGCGCTGCGTTCAATGGCAATCACTTTCATGCCCACACCCAATGCGTAGGCAGCCAAACTTTGGCCGATGCGTCCAAAGCCAATGATACCAATTGTTTTGCCTCTGAGCTCAACGCCTTTGGCATAGTTCTTTTTGAGTGTAGAGAAATCGCCAGTCTCGATGTTTTTGAAGGAGTCGTTTAAAAAACGAGAGACGGAGAAAAGTTGCCCCATCACGAGTTCAGCAACAGATTGAGAAGAGGAGGCAGGCGTGTTGATCACGGTCAGGCCTTTGTCACGGGCGTAGCTTACGTCGATGTTGTCCATGCCTACACCGCCGCGACCGATGAGTTTTAAACCCGGGCAAGCATCGATAACAACTTTGCGCACTGTGGTTGCACTGCGCACGAGTACGGCGTCAAAACCTTCTTGGTTAATGGTAGTTGCGAGCGCATCTTGGGCAACTTTTGCGGTACTAACTACATGGCCGGCTGCTTCGAGAAGTGATTTGCCTAAATCTGAAATGCCGTCGTTTGCTAAAATTTTCATATCAACCTTTTCTATTGAATTCGTTCATGACATCGACAAGTACTTGCACGCTTTCGAGTGGGAGCGCGTTGTACATGGAAGCGCGGTAGCCGCCAACAGAACGGTGCCCTGGCAAACCAACAATACCTGCTGCTTTCCACATGGTGTCAAATTCAGCGCTTCTGGCTTCGTCTGTGAGTAAGAAGGTGACGTTCATTTGGGAGCGGTCTTCGCTTGCTACAGCTCCTTTAAAGGACGGATTGTTGTCGATTTCTGAATAGAGAAGGTTTGCCTTCGCTTCATTGAGGACTTGCTGTGCAGGTACACCGCCATTAGCCAATAAATGGCGCAGATTGAGCATAGCAACATACACGCTGAATACAGGTGGTGTGTTGAGCATAGATTCTTTCTCAACTTGTTGTTTGAGGTCGAGGTAGGTGGGCATGAATTGCGCACTGCTTTTACCTAAAACTTCATCTTTGACAATGTAAAGTGTGGCTCCGGCTGGCCCGAGGTTCTTTTGCGCACCGGCATAAATGAGGTCAAAATCAGCAACGTTAATTGTTTTGGAAAAAATGTCTGAAGACATGTCGCATACCAACGGTAAGTCGGTTTGCGGAAAGTCTTTGAATTGTGTTCCGTAGATGGTGTTGTTGCTCGTGAAATGGATGTAATCAACGTCGGTTGGTACTGTAAAGTTTTTAGGAATGTAGGTGAAGTTTTGGTCTTCTGAAGAGGCGAAGACATTGACGTCTAAACCTACTTTTTTGGCTTCTTTGATTGCGCCACTTGCCCAGGTTCCGGTATTGATATAGCCTGCGCGTTTGTGTTCGCGTTGCATGTTGAGGGCGGCAATTGTAAAGCCGAGTGTGGCGCCACCTTGTAAAAACGCGACAGAATATCCAGCCGGTACATTCAAGGCTTTTTTGACTAAATCCATGGCTTCGTCCATGACGGCCACAAAATCTTTGTGACGGTGGGAGACCTCAAGAATAGATAAACCGTTAAAGTCAAGAACAGCAGCAGCTGCTTCTTTAAAGACGTCTTGTGGCAAAATACAAGGGCCCGCGCCAAAATTGTGTTTCATAATTGTTGATTAATATTTGCTAATGCGTTGCAAAGTTGCAAAAAAAAAGAGCTGCGAAAGCAGCTCTTTGGATCATTCAGATTTTTTTGTGGTTGTTTTTTTGGCGGCCGGTTTTTTAGTAGCTGCGGCAGCCTTTACTTTAGGTTCAGCCTTGACTGGCTTCTCTTTCTTTTCTTTTTTTACAACAACAATTGGCGCGTCTTCTTTGCGTTTGCGGGTCTTGCCATAAGAACCCATTGCGCGTTTTCCTTTTGTTGATTTTTTGTCTCCTTTTCCCATAAGTGTTTGTTTATGATACGTGTACACTCAAAGTTATCAAACTTTTTTAAATTCTTCACGAAATTTTTGAGCAAGTTGAGGGCCGCCATTTAAAATGCTTTCGCACCAAGAAATTTTGAGTTCAGTTTGTGCCTCAGGGCTCAATAACCAGTCAATAGAACCAGCTTCTAAGCGCGTTCTAAGCGCACTTAAAACAAGTGCGGCCGATACTGACAAATTGAAACTTTCGGTAAAGCCATGCATCGGAATGTGTAAAAAGGCGTCAGCATTGTTGCTGAGTTCTTCTGAAATGCCATGCTTTTCGGCTCCAAAAAATAGTGCAATGGGCTTTGTTAGGTCGATGTTTTGTGGTGTGCTTGCTTTGATATGCGGACTCGTGGCCACAATTTGGTAGCCTTTTTGACGCAAGTGTGCAATGCTATCTAAAACAGGTTCGGGTTCTTGCTGGTGTTGCACTACATCTAACCAACGAGCAGCGCCCAAAGCGATATCTCGTTGAAATTGGTAATTGTTGTTCTTCTCGATGAGGTGCAATTCTTGAAAGCCTAGGCAATCCATGGTGCGCATGATAGCAGAGGCATTGTGGTCTTGTTGGATGTTTTCTAGCCCTACAACTAAGTGACGACTTCTTTGGGGTGCGATTTTTTCGAAAAGCCCTACCTTATTTGGCGTAATGATTTTGTAGAATTCTTGTAATACGTATGCGTCTTCAGTCATGCATTAGATCAATTTGTGCATCAAAAAATGTTGGATTTCACCAAAAAGTAGGTGGGAAGGTGCGTCGAGTTGGTAGCCGAGTTGTTGGTAAAACGGAAGTGCCACTTCTCGGGCGTGCAAAATGATTTTTTGAATCCCCTTTTCTTTCGAAATACTTTCCATTTCTTCCATGAGGGCCCTACCAATACCTTTTCCTTGTTGATGTTCAGCCACCGCCATAAAACGAACTTGTGTGGTTTGTGGGTCGAGCAGATCCAAGCGACCAACGCCAAGTAGCAGATTTTCGGTGTCAAAATAAGCAAAGTGCTGATGTTGGGCTTCATCCGCAGTTTGTTCGCTACCCTTGGCTTGCCCCCAGGGTGCACGTAAAATGGCGTAGCGCAATTGAAAGTAGGCTATCCATTCATTTTTGGTTTGCGGGCTGCGGATCATGCTTCAAATTTAAAGGCAATTTGCGAAACGCGCCGGGTATTTTGCCCATTGATTTGCTCTTCCTTCACCAAAGACAGGGCTTTTGGATCGGCAAAAACTTCATCTAAGGTTTTTATTTTAGCGACTGGAACGTTGAGTTCATAGAGAGCAGAAGTGACTTGATTACATGTTTTCATTGAAATGACACTGGCTATGTAATTGAAAAGGACCCCTCGGTTTTTAACTCTTTCCATATTCGAGCAAAAACGAGGGTCCTTGGCGAGTTCATTTAGGCCGAGGTAAGAAACTAGTTTAACAAAATGTTGGTCAGAGCCTATAGCGAAAGTGAGCAATTGCCCATCTTGCGTCTCGAAAATTTCGCCATAGGGTGCAATATTGGGGTGCAAACTGCCAATGCGCTGCGCAACTTGTTGGGCCATTAGGAAGTTAGATGCTTGGTTGGCTAAGCTGCAAATAGCGGCGTCGTAAAGCGACACACTCACCATTTGACCTTTTCCTTGTTGGCGTTGCAAAAGTGCCAAGAGCAGGCCTTCTTTGAGCTGATGTGCTGCAAGGACATCAATAAGTGCAACAGGCATTTTGACGGGCCCACTTTCTGCAGTGCCGTTCATCGACATAAAGCCGCTTTCTGCTTGCAAAATGAGGTCGTAGGCAATGCGGTCGTTGTCTGAGCCAAAACCCGATATTTTTCCGATGAGTAGGTCTGGCTTGATTTTCCAGAGTTCAGTAGGTGTGACCTTCAGCTTTTTGTCATCACCTTTTTTAAAGTTCAACAGCAAGATATCCGCATCTTTGAGTTCATTTAAAAAAATGAGGTAATCCGCAGCAAGTCCCAAGTTCAATTTCACCAACTCTTTTTTGTGGTTGACACTCGCGTAATAAGCACTTTGCTTAGATAAATCGCTTTCTTGCTTTAAGCGCCATGTATTGGTGATATCGCCATGTTGTGGATGTTCTATTTTGATCACGCGCGCGCCGAGTTCGGCAAAAAAAGTACCCACAGATGGGCCTGCAAGTACAGTAGATAAATCAATGATTTTTAAATCTTGTAAAGGTAAACTACTCATTTTTGTGGGATGGAATCTAGTAAGCGCAGCTCGACATTTGCTAAGCCGTCGCGCACAAAATTAAGTTTTTTAGCCGCAGCCCAACTCACGTCGATAATACGGCTGCTTGAGGCCGACATTCTATCAATTACGCGCAGCACAACTGTCGAATCATTTTTAAGATTGCGCACTTCAACTCTTGTTCCAAATGGCAAGCGCGCATGTGCTGCAGTCAAACTATCTGAATAGTAACGCTCTCCAGACGATGTCCGATGTCCGTTCATCGATTGGGCATAATAAGAAGCCTTTCCGCGCTGGTAGATGTTGTCAGTACCTGAAAGAAATGCTAAAAACAGCAATGAATAGATCCAGTTCATAATTTGTTT
>CANHBA010000165.1 GCA_947458985.1 Flavobacteriales bacterium | reverse complement strand
CTGAGTCAGGAAATTGAAGCATTCCAATTGCCTTTGCTTGGCGTGCAGCTTTTTTTGATTGATTCAAAAGTCAAGCACAACTTAGCGGAATCGGCCTATAACGAAAGACGCGCTCAGCTTGAGTCTGCATGGCTCCTTACCCAGGATGGCTTTCCCGATTTAGAAAGTTGGAGAGATATAACGGAGGCTCAATTGCAAGTTGTTTTGACCCATCTTGACCAAAGTACCCAAAAACGCTTGTGCTACGTAGTCGATGAAATGAGTCGTGTTCAGGAGGTGCAAAAATTAGCTCGCGAAATTTTGGATGGATTAGATGATTCAAGGTTATTGAATGAACATTACCGAGATCTTGGAATTTGTCTGAATCAAACGCATGAGGGCCTTCGCGATTTATACGAAGTGAGTTGCGAAGAAATGGATCATCTACAAAGTCAGTTGCTACAAAATTCAAGTATTTTGGGTGCACGCATGATGGGCGGTGGTTTTGGAGGTTGTTTGTTGGTGTTGGCTAAGGCTGATTTTAATTTGAATTTGTTAGCTACTGTTTTTTCAGGGTATGCAGCGCTTTATCAGCAGCGCCCTAGTGTGGAGCAGATCATATTAACCGATGGGGTTCAGGTGCTATAAAGCCAAACGGACGTCTTCGGCAAAAGCTAGTTTTTCTAGGGTAGCTACTTCTAAGGTAAAATAAGAAAACTCTTCAGTTACTTTTCCGGTAATGCGGTAAACGCCTTTGCCGTAAAACGGATAGCGCGCTGTAATTTGTGGAAAATGAACGGTGTCGAGGAAGTCTCCGGATGGATCTAGGAAGGTGCCGAAACACATGGTGTCGCCTTTGCTGGTTTTGGTTTGCTTGATGCTCACCAAATAACCAAAAGTATGGATGTGTTGATGGATACACTTTGGGAAATCATTCGCCAAAATAAAGGAGCTGGGCAAGGGTTGAGCTAAGAGTGAAAAAGGGTCGCAGAGCGGAAAGCCCAAGAGTTCAAATTGTTCGAAAGTGATTTCTAGTGGGTGTTCTTCTAGCTCAGGTAAGTGTTGTGTTTGCTGCTTGACTTCAAATAATTCTTGCTTTGGCTGTGGCCTGAGTTGTTTGTTGTGGTAAAAATGCGCCTGCCACAGCAACGCTTTTCTTGGTTGTTCAAAACTGCGCAAAGCCCCAATTCGGATCAGGATACTGAGCTGCTCTAGCGGAATGTAAATTCTTTTCAAGAGATTTTCAAGACTGGGGAAAACGCCATTTTGGGTGCGTTCGACGCATATTTGCTCGGCGAGCACGACTTCAATGCCTGCTACTAAATTGAAACCGAGGATCAGGCGTTTTTCTTTGAGCACGCAACTATAAGCACCTTCATTGATGCAGGGGGCTTCAATTTGTGCGCCAAAACGCCGTGCTTCGTGGACGTAGATTTCAGTGCGGTAATAGCCTCCAAAGTTGTTGATGCAGGCCGTGAGATACGCCAGCGGGTAGTGTGCTTTGAGATACAAACTTTGGTAGCTCTCCACGGCATAGGAAGCAGAATGTCCTTTTGAAAAAGCGTAGCCTGCAAAACTTTCGATTTGCTTCCAAATGCTACTTGCAAATTGGGCTTCGTATCCTCTTTGAAGACAAGAAGCCATAAAGCTTTCTTGAACGCGCAAAAATTCGGACCTCGACCTGAATTTGCCCGACATACCTCGGCGCAAGACATCGGCCTCAGCCAAACTCAGGCCTGCTAAATAATGTGCAACTTTAATGACGTCTTCTTGATAGACCATAACGCCGTAGGTGTCGGGCATGATGGCGAGTAGTAAGGGATGGATTTCTTGCCTGCGCTCCGGATTGCGGTGCCGCAAGACGTATTCGCGCATCATGCCCGACTGCGATACGCCGGGCCGAATAATGGAGCTTGCGGCTACTAGTGCGAGATAGTTGTCTACTTGGAGTTTGATCAGGAGCATGCGCATAGCGGGCGACTCTACATAAAAACAACCCAAGGCCCAACCTTTTCTTAAGAATTCAGCAATTTGAGGGTCTTGCTTCAGAAAGTGGATGTCGTGGATGTCGTGGGGCTTTTCTTCGGGGTAAACCTGCGCTATAATTTGCAGCGCTTCGGAAATTTTGCCCAAACCGCGCTGGCTTAAAACATCGAATTTATAAAGCCCGATATCTTCGGCTTCTAGCATAGAGAACTGGGTGCAGGGATAACCTTTAGGCGGTAAAAAACAAGCCGCAAAAGCAGCCAAAGGCCTTTCGCTAATAACGATGCCGCCTGCGTGCACACTTAGGTGTGAAGGCAAACCTTCAATGTATTTGGCGTAGCGCAAAATAAGCGCACCTAGTTCGGCGAATTCGGCAAGACTCCCCTTTCCCCTACTCAGCATTTTGCTCGTGCCGGCGGGTAGGCCAAATACTTTGCTGAGCTCGTGAATACAGGCGCGGTATTGAAAGGTGCTGTAGGTACAGAGCCATGCGGCATTGGGGTAGCGTTCAAAAATATAGCGAACGACGTCGTCGCGGTCTCGCCAAGAGAAGTCGATGTCGAAATCGGGTGGGTTTTTGCGGTACAGATTGATAAAGCGCTCAAAATAGAGGTCGAGTTCTAGTGGGTCGACGTCGGTGATGCGCAAGAGGTAGGCCACAATGCTGTTGGCGCCACTGCCCCGCCCCACATAAAAATAACCTTTGGAACGCGCATAGGAAGTGAAGTCGTGGGTAATGAGAAAGTAAGAAAGGTAGTTTTTTTCGGCAATGACGTCGATTTCCATCTCGATGCGCGCGATGATTTCGTCGGTGATGGTGTTGTAGCGGTAGCTGAGCCCTTCGGCGCAAAGTTCTTGAACGCGCTGTAGGTCGGCGGCTTTGGACCCGTGAATACTGTGGGGTTGCTGAGGTGCCGCGGCTTCGCCAAATTCAAAAGTTACTTTACAGTTGCGCAGCAGCGCTTGGGTGTTGGCGAGCAACTCTGGCGCTGCGGCAAAGGCCGTGCTGCACTGCACTGCAGATAAAAGGCGTTCTGTGGGCGGCGCTTGTGCGTGTGTTGGCAACTTGGAAAGCAAGCAGTTGCTGGAGATGGCGCGCAATAAGCGATGGGTGTTGTGGTCGCGTTTGTGGCGAAAGCTCATGGGGATATCGGCAACATATTTATGTACTTCAAAGGCGCGCTTTTGCCGCTGCCACTGCAGTATTTGCTGGGCTTCGATGGCGATGAACTCATGTGCTTGTAAGTGCGTTGGGTGTTGGGTGAACGGATACCAAACCCAGCAATTGGCAAATGACGGCAGCGGCCATTTAAAAGGTTTTGCAGCAAGTAGGTGTTGGCTCAGGAAGGTATTGAGCTCTTGAAAACCGTTGTTGTTGCGCGCAATAATAGTGGCAACCTGCTGCAAACCATTGCGGAGCTCGAGCCCAAGTAAAGGCTCGAGCCCTTGCTCTTGGGCCGCGCGCGCAAACGCTAAGCCCGAGCCGGTGTGGTTGATGTCGGTGAGCAGGAGTTGTTGGTGGCCGTGTTGCAAGGCCCAAGCAACGAGTTCTTCGGGCTTGAGAATACCGTAGCCCAAACTGAAACAAGAGTGTACACGCATGTAATTGAAATTTAAAGTACTACAGATGAATTAGGTGCTGCGGTTGGCCAGTAAAATGGGCGGCTCTCCGTTGAACGGATTGTAATGGCCAATACTGCGCGCCTCTAGGCCAATGGCGCGCAAGACTGCGCGGTCGCCGTAGCGCTCGCGGATTTTGTCTAGGGCTTTGTAGAGCGCTGGATAGGAAAGGTCTTGGTGGTCGAAGAGCCGCAATTGGTGCGCACCGCCCACTAGAGAACTGAAGCGCAAGCCAATCAAGCGCACCAGCACGCGCCGTTGGTAAAGCCGCTTGAAAAGCTCCTGAACCAATGGGAGTAGTTCGTGGTCTGCGGCGGTATAGGCAATTTGTTGTTGGAGGGTTTGGGTCTGGAAATCGGCGTAGCGGATCTTGACGGTAACGGTGCCGGTGAGTTTGCCGGCGCGGCGCAATTGAAAGGTGAGGTTTTCGGCCATGGCGGCTAAGATGCCGCTGAGCTTAGCGACGTCTATGGTGTCTTGGTGAAAGGTGCGCTCGTTGGAAATGGATTTGCGCTCGTTGTAGGGCTCTACGGCGCTTTTGTCGATGCCTTGCGCTTTGGTCCAGATGCTGCGGCCGTTTTCGCCGAGCGCTTGTTCGACGAGTTCTAAGGGCAGTGTTTGGAGGGTGCCGATTCTTTTGACGCCTAAACTACAGAGCGTTTGGAAGGTTTTTGGCCCTACCATCGGGATTTTTTGAACGGATAGCGGCGCCAAAAAGTCTTTTTCTAAGCCGTAGCTAATATGGAGCTGGTTGTTGGGTTTGGCCTCGCCGGTGGCTACTTTAGAAACCGTTTTGTTTTCGGACAAACCAAAGGAGATGGGCAAGCCAGTTTCTTTGATGATGCGCGAGCGTAGCTCAGAGGCGTAGGTCCAGATGCCAAAAAAGCGATCCATGCCGGTGAAGTCGATGTAGAATTCGTCGATGGAGGTTTTTTCATAGACCGGAGACACTTCTTTAACGATTTCGGTCACCATACGAGAAAACTTGGTGTAGGTTTGGGTGTTGCCTTTGATGCAGATGGCTTCTGGGCAACGCTCTTTGGCCATTTT
>CANHBA010000164.1 GCA_947458985.1 Flavobacteriales bacterium | reverse complement strand
TCCAACGAATCGCAAACACAATCCAATTTATCGGAACTAGTGTAAAATAATAAAATATAAAATATAAAAGTTATGAGAGCATCAATTAAAAGAGAAAAGTCATTAAAAATTGCAATGGGGGTTGGTATCGGACTCATGTTAGGAGGAGCTAGTGCCGCATTTTTACTAGATACCGATTTTGTAGCGGTGTATATCATCACTTTTGCTACGCCAGGTGCGCTCACATATGCGATTACCAATTCAATTCACGATCAAAAGAAAATCCATCAGCAGGCGTTGCTCGCTAGATAAATGCTGCAAGTTCAATGTCTAAAAAAACTTACACCCTTACCCAACTTGTAGACAGCGTAAAAAGTGTCATCAATCGGACATATAGCGAACATACGTATTGGGTAACGGCCGAACTTGTCAAACTCAATATCAAAGGAGGGCATTATTATTTAGAGTTAGCCGACTCCGTGGAAGGTTTCAATACGGCCCAAATGAAGGCTGTGGTTTGGCGCACGCAAGTTTTGGCTTTGCAAACCAATTTAGGCGAAGAATTTAAGCAATTGCTGCAACCTGGCAATCGCTTGTTATTTAGGGTTTCTGTTACCTTTCATGAAATCTACGGCCTTTCCTTAACCATCCACGACCTCGACCCCGCTTTTACTTATGGAGAAATCGAGCTCAAAAAGAAACAAACTATTGAGCGGCTCAAACAAGAAGGGTTGTATGAGCTACAAAAGCAACTCAAGCTACCGCTAATTGTCAAGCGCGTTGTTTTGATTGGCTCACCAGATACCTCTGGTTACCGCGATTTTCTGACCGAAATGACCACCAATAATATCTTTCGCAATTTCACTATTCAGCAGATAGCTACTACAGTGCAAGGCGATAAAGCTGTTTTTGAAATTTGTGCGGCATTGCAAGAAGCCGATACCTATGACGCCGATGCAATTGTACTCATACGAGGTGGAGGCAGTAAAATGGATCTTAACGTTTTCAATGATTATCAAATTTGCAGCCTGATTGCTGGTTTACGCTTGCCTTTAATTACAGGTATTGGCCATGAAACCGATGAGGTAGTTGCAGACCTCGTTGCCAATTCGCGTCAAATTACACCAACGGCGGTTGCGAAGTTTTTATATGTTCGGGTTGGAACTTTTAGAGCTGACCTGCAAACGGGTCTCGACCGCGTCTTAACGCAAGCACTCAGCCAAATGGCCAGAGCAACCGAGCAGTTTACAAATACCAATAAATTCTTGTCGCATTATTTTCAGAATATCATAACGGAATACCGCACTGATCTTCAGGCCCAATTACACCTCATTCAGTTATATACTGCCGATACACTTGCTGAGGAGCGCGCCCTGCTAGAACTCGCTTTGAATCGGGGAGGAACGGCTTCGGTGAATCACCTCCGAGTGCTGCGCGAAATTGAACTGCCCGGAACCCTCGATCGAATTTTGGTGAATGCCCAGAATTTAATCGAAATAAGTCGTTTGGAAATGAACGGTATGCGCGATAAAATAGAATTGCTCAATCCGCTCAAACTGTTGAAAGTAGGTTACACCATGAGCAGTATTGACCACATAGATTTAGCTCATTATTCAGGTGCATTTATCGGCAAAGAACTGCAGACACTAACCGATCAATTCACCATTTACAGTACCATTACAAAAATTCAAAAATAGCATGGAAGAAAAATTAAGTTACGAAGAGGCGCTATCTCAGCTGCAAGTAATTGTCAAGAAACTCGAAAATAAAGAAGTTAAAATTGATGAGTTGGCAGCTACAGTTGCGCGTGCCAATGAACTCGTTGAATATTGCCAAACCAAGCTTCAGCAAACAGAGTCAGAAATTCAAAAGATTGTGAAAAAGGGCTAGCTTAGAGGCTGTTGAACCTATTTTTAAATTACTTACCTTCGTTTAAATCAAATCATTATGGCGTCAGCACAAAATAGCCCCAGATGGTCTTGGACCAAAATACTAATTGGCGCTGCACTCACCCTAGTGCTCATCGGGGGCGTTTACAAACTTTTTGGAGGACCGAGACAAGACACCGTAACCCCTGCCCAAACGGAAGCCGATTCATTGCGTACTGTTCTGCGCGAAACCCAAAAAGAGCTGAATGAAGCCGAACAAAAAGCTTCTAAAAAAGACCTCACCCCGCCACTTACACTTGAACAACAACAAGCTAAATTAGAAAAAGACCTCCGCAAGAAAGAAGAAAATAGCCCACTTGATTATTTATCGCTCGACTACGAGCATACTTACCGTTGGTTTGCTGGTAAGGAGGAGTACTACGGGCATATTTACAACAGTGCAAAGTATGCGACGTTTATGAACTTTGATATCCGTGTCACCTTTCTTTCTGAAACCAAAACTGCGCTTGGCTCAAAAGTTTATACCGTATATAAATACGGCGGACCTGACGAACAAGTACCTTTTAAAATTCAGGCAGAAGCACCAAGTGGTTACCGCTATCATCGGGTAGAACTCATCAGGGCCATCCCTTTCCAGTCCGACGAAGTCGGTGACGACGGCGAAATCTAGAATACATATAGTTGCGATTTTCGCAAATCAATAATTTCGAGTTGTAAAATCAAGTTCGGCTAGTTGCGTTTGCCGCCTTATTTTTGGTCAAAATGACCAACATGAGAACGTATATTCTTCTTTTTATTGCCTTATTGAGTACCAACCTGAGCTTTGCTCAACAGCTCGACCCCATACATTACCCTCCAGAATCAGAATGGGAATACCTCCAAACCAAACAAACAGATTCCTTAATTCAAGTGATGAAGTTTTATTTCAATTCTGATGACACTTTGTTTTTTCGAGAGGCCCAAAGTCAGCAAGTTGTCAAGGTTGCTTTGTCCGATCTTCAAATACCTAATTTCTATTTAGGTACAAGATATACCTTTGCCGATCGCTTTTATGGCCCCGATGGCGCCAATGCCAGCCGCACTTCCAAAAATGAAAAGCTCGACCGTTTTTATTATTATTACCTCAATGCGCCCGAATTAAGCTTTACCAAAGTTGCGTTGGTGAATGGAAATGATTCAGTCACGACCTCAAAAGTGGATACCTCAACAATTCCAACAGCTCCAGAGATAAAAAGTAATTCAACGCCAGCAGGGAATAGTCCATACTATTCTGCGCTTCAGCCGCAAATCGTTCTTAGAAACGGCTGTGTGTTACATCCAGAAAAACTGTATTTTCTTTCTGATGGCCAACTCTACTTTGGCAATGGCGTACGCGACAACATTTACAAGGTAGATACAGCTGCTGTTCTGTCTGTTATTGGGTTTGAAGTTGGTAAAAACCTTGAGTTAATGACCAGGCCAGGATATGTTTTTGTCGGGCGTTTTATGCGCTTTGCAGGTATTCTTCTTGGTACGATAAACATAAGTGCTGTTGCGTCTTCAGTCAGTTGGAATCTTAGTCCAGAAATAGCTTTTTTAGGGACTATTCCAACGGGAATTTTTTATATCAAATTATTTGTTAATGGCACTACGCGTATCCAAAACAAAAAACGCTTTCGGAATGCAAGGTATGTGCAGTGTTCAAATTAGCCATGATGAAAAACATGAAATTACTTCTTATAACCTGCTTGTTTGTAAACATCGCATGGAGTCAAACACTCGATCCTGAACATTACCCACTAGAAGCAGAGTGGGAACAACTTTACATCAAAAATTCAGATACGGTGCTCACCTGTATGCGCTATTATTTTTGTTCAGATGACACCATATATTTTCGGGAACATCCGTCCTTAAAAGTTGTCAAATTCGCCTTGGCTGACGTCTATCCTCCAAATTTCCCCATTGGGAAAGATTATCAATTTCAGAAAAAAGGAGCTAGGATTTCAACACGCATGTTTTATTCTAGAAAGCTCGATCGCTACTATGATTATTACTTACATGTACCGTTATTGGTCGTTAACGTCAGAAAAATTGATCACACGAAAGAAGCAGAAATACCTCAGGAAATAGATACCATGTTCTCTTGGAATAAGCCAAAAGCGTACAATCCGGATGCAACGTTTGGAGAAATGCCGCAAAAAATCTTGTATCACACCTCTGGCTGTACTTATTATCTTGAAGATTATTATTTCATGTCAAATGGAGAGCTTTATTTTAAGTTAGCTGGTAAGCCCGATGTTTATTCTCTTCCATTGAATATGATCAAAGGATCAGAAGGAATCTATAATCTAGGCAGAGACCTCGACCTTGGTCACCGCTACAAATACCGCAAAAACACGCGCCGAATGCTCGTATTTAGTATTATTTTTTATCCAACCTATATAGTCACGCTACCTATCGGGATTTTTAGGGCAGTGCGCCATGGGCACTACCGCAATGCAAAATCATTGAATTGCAGTGGGGTGTAATTAAACATTTTGACAATCAATTGGTTATAGTAGGAACCTAAACCTACTAATTGCCCCTTCAAGAACTGCCATACGATTATGCCTTCATTGGCATGGGCTGCGCCAACTCCTTAATTTTACTGGAGCTCGATCGTGCTGGCCTGCTCTCGAAAAAGCGTATCCTCGTATATGAACCTGAACAGAAAAAAGGCAATGACCGCACCTTTTGTTTTTGGTTAGAACCAAACGTTTTGCAAGACGCCGGTTTGGAGCAACTTGTAAGCCATAGTTGGCCTAAGGTC
>CANHBA010000163.1 GCA_947458985.1 Flavobacteriales bacterium | reverse complement strand
TTGCGCTTCCACTATAGGTTTTGCTCAAAAAAACAAATTGGGCATTCAATTCAATGCAGGAGCCCATCTTCTTGGTGAAGCCGGAAACGGACTTTCTTTGAATACGGCATTGACCTATAACTTTGTACCTAGCTTTGGTTTAAAATTAGATGGCGGCCTTGATATCATTGGCGAAAACAACCTCAACCGTTTGGGTTTGCAATTGAACTTAAATGTGGTTCAATTGGCAAACAAGAATGCCAAATTTGGTCTTGAAGTACACGGAGGAGCAGCTCTATTGAATAACGGTAATTCCATTTTCAACGACACCTATTTGCTGCGTGGCGACGACATGATCGCTATCATGGCGGGTCTAACACCTAGTTATCGCGTTTCAGATCATGTGCGCATCTTAGTAGATGCTACCTACATGCCCAAACTTTTCAAAATTGACGGCGTCATCACCAAATACCTCAACACAACAGTAGGTGTAGCCTATAATTTCTAAAAAAGATTGCGAACAATATTTAAAGGCGGACTATGTTCGCCTTTTTTTATGCCTTTAAAATGGCGGCGTTTTGAGTTGCTTTGATGGTGTGGCTGTAAATAAGCAAACTAATCAAGAGCAAGACATGTGAGAAATCATTGCGGTCAAACCACTGGGTTAAATTGATTTTTTGACTTTGTATGAAAGCGTTTGGAAGAAGGGTCAATGCGGCTATCCATAGAAATTTAAAATTTGAATCTATTGTTTTTTGGTAACGAATGCCTAATATGACCAAAGAAAAGATGAGGCCGATGCCACTGATAAGTGTAGGCACAAATAAGCCTTTGCTTTGATCAATGCTAAGGTCTACATTTATAAATACACTGACTTCCACAAGAACACCGATAAAAAGTAAGGCCAAGGCACAGCGCTCAAAGGTTGTTTTTTGTTTGGCTTGAGGCCACAAACTCAGCATAGCTATGGTTAAGAAGTAAGTAGCAACCATACCTAAAATCCAGGAAGGGTATTTTCCCCAAAGTCCGAGGTAATTGTAAAAGAGATGACCAAAGCCTCCAAAGAGAAAACTCCAGCCAAACCAAAGGAAAAAGCGACGCCAGTTGCTGTAAAAGGAATGGCTGCCAAAGTTTTGACGAATTTGCTTTGCCATAAAAAGAGATGTTGTAAAAAGTACAATATCTCCGATCATGGCATTCGGTTCGAGTAAATCTAGCCCCAGAAGGTGCCACTCAATTTTTGAGAAGTCTTGGCCGATCATTTGCTGTTCTCCTCGAATTTATGGAGGTTTTTGCGCAAGATGCTTTCCACGATGAGCGGTGAAATCCGATTGAATATCAAATTCAAATTGCCGATTAGCGTTTGCGTTTTTTTGTAGCGTCTTTTGGCAATTAGTTCTAGGCAATCTTGCGCCACTTGCTGCATGGTGAGGACTTTGCCTTTTTGGCGTGGCGCTAGCACTTGTTTGCTGCCATCTGCTGCCACTACTTCTTTGTTGTGTACAATTTCTGTCATGGCTACCTGAAGCATGCCTACATGTACTTGCTGCGCGTGCTCCTCTATGCGCAACGATTCGACAAAAGAGGTGAGCGCCATTTTTGAAGCGCTGTACGGGGAGAGACCAGGCAAGCCATGGATGCCCGCCAAACTTGAGATGAAAACAATATTGCCTTTAGTTTGGCGCAAAGCTGGAAGTGCTGCTTGGGTAGGGAAGATGGTGCCAAACACATTGCTTTTAAAGACTTGTTCAAGCACGCTTGGATCTAAATCGGCAAGGTAGCCTCTGCTGGAGATACCTACATTATTGACTAAAATATCGATCTTTCCGAAACGTTGCAACGCAAAGTTGCTGAGTTCTTTGGCTTGCTGAAAATCAGAAACATCACCTTGGTAATAGACAGCTTCAATACCTTGCTGGGTCAATTCTGACTGAACTTCCTGAAGCCTGATTTCGTCGCGGCCGTTCAATACAATTTTTGCACCTTCTTTGCCTAAGGCCAGAGCGATGGCGCTTCCGATACCTCGGCTAGAACCCGTGACAATAGCCACTTTATTTATGAAGCGTTTTTTTGCCATTTGCTATAATGGATTTCGGGGTGGTGTTTGAGTGCTGTAAGGCTGTTGGTCCAGGACATGGCTACGTGTGCCAAAAAAGCGATCCAGATGTTGCCTGCCATTAAGGTGAGCAGGCATAGTAAAAAACCGAGTGGTACTGCGCCAATTGTTTCGTCGAATCCTTTGGGTATGTGCGTAGCAGAGTACATAGCGACATTAATGGCAATGGCTAGCCAAACACCGTAGGCTTCAACTAAAGGAAAGAGTAAGATTCCTCTAAACAATAATTCGTAACCAAAAAGATATACGGCCCAACCAAGCAAGTTTAGTCGGAAGGTTTTGGTATCCCATTTAAGGGCTCTGATTTGAGGGTAATTGACTAAGTTTTTAGGTTTTTTCGCGGAAAAAGCAGCGAGTGGCATCAAGATTAAGGAGAGCCCTACGCTGGCTACTAAATTGAAAAGTAAGGTATCGCTTCTGAAATTAAGGCCGTAGTAGGCGATGCTGCGCTGTGGTTCAGTTACTAATAAAAAAAGCAAAGGAAACAGTCCCATACTCAGGAAGCCAAGCCATTTGGTCATGTAAATGAAACGCAACCAAGCAGTGTCAGAAGGATATTTTTTGAAGTAATAGGCTTTAACGGCTTCAGATTTGAAGATAAACCAAAATACGATAAAGCCAAATAGCGCAAGATAAATTGGAGCAATACCACTTTTGAGGCTAGGGCTTTGGTCGAAGGGAATGCTTAAAAATTGAATCATGAATTTGCTGGGGGTAAATACCCGTTTTCTTTGTACCATCCAATGCAATCGGCAATAGCTTCTTCGATGGGTGTACTTGGAAGCTGTAGTTCGGTGCGCGCTTTAGCTGGTGAATAAAATTGCTTCACACTCGCCATTTTGGCCATAGAATAGCTCAATTGTGGTGTTTTTCCGGTTAGGCGTGCCATGATAGAATTGATGGCTCCGACAAGATTGATTGCAAAACCAGGGAACTGTTTGATTCGAAAAGGTTGCCCGAATACCTGCGCTGCTTTTTTGAACATTTCGCCAAAGTAGAGGTTTTCGTTACCGACAATATAACATTGCCCAACGCGGCCCATTTTTAAAGCATTGACGGTAGCCACAGCTACATCTTTGGAGTACACAAAGTTTTTGCCACCACCAGCATAGCCAGGAAGTTTGTTTTTGTAAAGTTCGAGGAGCATTCTACCTGATGTGGGGCCGGAATCAAATGGGCCGATCATGTAGGTAGGGTTGAGGATCACAACCGGGAAGTCTTGTGTTTGATGCATTTCAAGCAAATGGCACTGCGCCTCGTATTTGCTGTCCATGTAGTCCATTTTGAATTGGTCTCCGGTGTAGGGTTGGTTTTCGTCGCCGGGTGCTGCTTTTGAACCGTGGTTAAAGGAATTCGCAGTGCCAATTTGCACCATGCGCTGGTAACCATATTTTTGAGCAAGTGTGGCAATATTTTGCACACCCTTTAAATTGACAGCAAAGAGGCTTTCTAGCCGACGTGGCCAAATGGTGGTAAGGGCAGCAATGTTGATGACGTATTGGCAACCAGCCATTTCAGTTTCTAGAAAAGTGGTGTCGAGGATATTGCCTTCAACAATTTCAATGGCGAGGCCGTCGAGTACGTTGGTGCTGCTTCCAGGTAAAATTTGTGCTTTTACTTGGTAACCTTGCGCAAGTGCCTCGCGTGTAACACTAGCACCGAGCATTCCGTTGGCTCCGGTTATAAATACACAATTTGTCATTGGCATGCTAAAAGAGCCACAAAGATACTAAAATTTCCAGCTTAAGCCTGCATATATCGCCTTTGTATTGTTGCGATAGGGTAAAGTATGAAGTTGATTTTGGACTTGAAAAGCACTTCTGATTTGCGGTTCAATGAAAACCGACAAGTGTCTATTTGCTAAGTAACTCAAACGCAACTGACTTTGCGCCATTGCTTGAAATTGACCAAACGGATGCTTGATGAAGATTGTGCTTGGAGCATAACCAGGTACATGAAGGGTTTGACTCGTGCGGTAGGGAAAGTTCAACGCTACTCCTGCGTGCAGCTGTGCTTCAAAAACGCCAAATTGTTGGTGGTAGCTAAGGGTAAGAGGAACAATGATGTATTGACTGCGCACCTCGCTCTGGTAATTGGCTTTGACGTGAGATACATCTCCTCCTCCTGGTGGGTTGGGGCCAAAAGGCCATGGACCTTCTTGGAGCTCTTCATCAC
The DNA here is from genome assembly GCA_947458985.1 of Flavobacteriales bacterium. GTDB lineage: Bacteria > Bacteroidota > Bacteroidia > Flavobacteriales_D > Crocinitomicaceae > UBA952. The sequence goes on along the minus strand of CANHBA010000163.1, from coordinate 391 downwards.
TTATTTGGCGAAAGCCATAGATATAAGGAAATAAGTAGTGCTCTTTTTCGTCATAACTAAAGACTTTTGTTTGTTCGAATCTTTCGTTGATGGTGGTGTTTAGATATTGAAAGCCAGTGTTCAAATTCCAGTTTTTGTAAAGGTGTACTTGAACTTGAAACAAGGGGCTTTGCTGCAAAAGAAGGTCTGCGCGTTGAACGCCTTCAGCACCTAATTGGTAGTTGAAAGCTGGGAGTTTTGAAAAGGACTGACCGCTTGCAGCACTTAAGCTAAAAGGATTTGAATTCGGAATGAATGCAGCACGCTCTTGCAAAGAAGAGAACTGCTGCTTGATGCGCTGAGGAACTAAAGGAGTTAAAGCTCTATCTGTTACAATTTCTTGAATTGCTTC
>CANHBA010000162.1 GCA_947458985.1 Flavobacteriales bacterium | reverse complement strand
CAGAGCCGCCAAACATGAGGTGCTCAAAAAGGTGGGCAAAACCGGTTTGCGCAGGGTTTTCGTCGCGCGCACCGACGTCGTAAACTAAATTGACTACCGCCATTGGTGTAGCAGGTTCTTTGTGGAACAGGACCCGTAAGCCGTTGTCTAGGGTAAAACGATCGAAGTGGATCATAGTTGAAAAGCAGTTTGGGCTGCCAAAGCAGCATTGAAATCGGTGATGAATTCTTGTACAATGGCGCCAGCGGGCATAATGGACTCGAAATTGCCGGCAATTTGCCCAATTTCGAGTTCTCCGGCATGGAGGTCGCCCTCGAACATGCCTTTTTTGGCGCGGCCTCGGCCGAGTAGGGTGGCGAGCGCCTCGGCGCTCGCCCCGTTTTGATAGGCAGCCATGAGCTCTTCAAAAAACGGATTGCGCAACAAACGCACAGGCGTGAGTTCTTTGAGGGTGAGTAAAGTGTCGCCTTCTTGGCTCTCTATGACGGCATTTTTAAAGTTGGCGTGGGCGCTCGATTCAATAGAGGCCACAAAGCGGCTGCCTACTTGGGCGCCATCGGCGCCTAAATTCATGACGGCCAGCATGGCGCGTCCGTCGCCGATGCCACCTGCAGCAATGAGCGGTATGCCAATTGCTTTGCGCACCATTGGGATCAAGCAAAGCGTGGTGGTTTCGTCGCGACCGTTGTGGCCGCCGGCCTCAAAACCTTCAGCAACAACTGCATCGACGCCGGCGGCTTCGGCCTTCAGTGCAAACTTCACACTCGAAACCACATGCACCACTTTGATTCCCTCATTATGCAGGGTTTCGGTCCAGGTTTTTGGGTTGCCGGCACTGGTAAAAACAATTGGAACTTTGTGTTTGATGATTGTTGCAATATGTGCTTCAATATTTGGGTAGAGCAGGGGCAAATTGACACCAAAAGGTTTGTTGGTGGCGGCTTTGCACTTTGCAATTTGTTCGTCAAGGACTTCAGGATACATAGAGCCAGCGCCTAAGAGGCCAAGGCCTCCGGCATTAGAAACCGCCGCCGCGAGTTCCCAGCCTGCACACCAGATCATGCCGCCTTGAATGAGGGGGTACTTTATACCTAGAAGTGAACAGATTTTATTTTCTGATGGATTCATATAGAAATGCTTCTTACAAAATTAGTCGAAATGCTTAACTTAGCGAGGATGAAGTTGACCTCGTATCAGATTTTATGTTTTTGTATCATGGGCCTGTTATTTGGCTTGCCGCTTCATGCACAATTTCAGGGTCAAGAATTTGTTCAGAACAAAGGCCAATGGCCTTCAGATGTCCAATTTATGGCCAAAGAAGGCGCGGCCAAAGTCTGGATGGGCACCGATCGTTTTTTGTTTCAACTCACCGATTATTCTCCCTTAGAAAAAGCGCATCACGAACACCTCCAAATAGACAACCCAACCCTTGCCTCAAATCTTATTGAGCAGCGCTTTATTGGCATGAATCCCAACACTTCAATTGGTGGCAATGAACCTCGCGCTCATACCTACAATTTCTTTTTAGGCAAAGATCAAAGCAAATGGGCTAGTTCTGTTTCGGCTTTCAGGGAAGTAAACTATCAAAATTATTATCCGGGCATCAATTTAAACTGGACATATGAAAGCGGACATTATAAATACGCTTTTATTGTTTGGCCAGGTGCTCAAGTCAATCAAATTCAATGGCAATATACCGGAGCTCAGGAGATCAGTGTTAAAAAAGGCGTGTTGTACTTGAAAACAACAATTGGTGAAATCAGAGAAGAACGCCCTTATGCCTATCAAGAAATCGAAGGGCAAAGAAAAGAGATCAATTGTACTTATCGTCAACAAGACAACGGTGTTTTTCAATATGAGTTAGGAGCCTACGATGCCAATTATCCGTTAGTCATCGATCCTGTTTTAGTCTTCGCCACCTACAACGGTGCAATATCAGACAACTTCGGCATGACTGCCACCTATGGCAATGATGGTACTGCCTATTCAGCTGGGGTTGTTTATGGCAATAATTTTCCTTTACCTAGTTTGGCAAGTTTTGATGTCAATTCTAACTTCACTTCAGTTGCCGGTACCTACGGGGTAACCGATGTGTTCACGACCCGCTTTGCATCCAACGGAAGCACCATGCTTTGGTCTAGCTTTTTAGGTGGCGGCGACAACCTTCAAGGCACCGAAACGGCGCATAGCCTCATCTGTGACTCGCTTAACAACCTTTATCTTTTTGGCGCTACTTCAAGTCTAGATTTTCCCGTCACCTCCGGGGCCTTGCAGGCAACGCATGCCGGTGGAACCGCAAATACCAATTTCTTTTACAACGGCATTTATTTTGGTGGGCAGGGTTCTGATCTCTTTGTTTCAAAACTGAGTGCAAATGGGCAAAATCTCTTGGCAAGTACTTATGTGGGCGGATCCTCTAATGACGGCGTCAATTATAGAACGCTAGGTCTTCCTTACAATTCTGTTGCTGCATATGACTCACTAACAACTAATTATGGAGACCAATTTAGAGGAGAGATTTATATAGATAATAATGGTTCTGTGTTAGTGGCAAGTTGTACGCGCTCGGCAAACTTCCCGCTTCAAAATCCTTTTCAAGCTGCCAAAGGCACAGGTCAAGATGCTGTTGTTTTTCGTTTGAACCCTTCTTTTTCAGCACTTGAATTTTCCTCTTTTTATGGAGGCAACAAAGACGATGCTGCTTATTCAATCAAGACAGACACGCTTGGTGCTATTGTATTTGCAGGGGGAACCGGTTCTGGTAATCTTTCCGGAACAACTGGTGGGTATCAGAGTACTTACAACGGCGGTAAAACCGATGGTTTTGTAGTGAAACTCAACGCTGCAGGCACCGCCATTCAGAAAGCCAGCTACGTTGGAACAGCCAACTACGATCAAGTGTTTTTTGTAGAAATCGACCGCAATAACCAAGTCTTCTTGTTGGGGCAGGCTATTGGCGGAGGTTTTGTAGTGAACAACGCGCCCTACAGCAATCCGGGTAGTAGTCAGTTTGTCCTGAAGCTCAATGCTGCTCTCACTGCCAATTTAGCCTCAACCGTAATTGGCAACGGCAATAGTCAGATCAATATCTCACCCGCGGCATTTTTGGTTGATATCTGTGGCAATGTGTATATCTCGGGTTGGGGAGCTAACATTTTGCAGTCAACACCTCTGAGTGGTATGCCAATCTCTGCCAATGCTTTTCAATCCAGCACTTCTGGTTTTGATTTTTACCTAATGGTACTTCAGAACAACTTCAATGGTCTGCTGTACGGTTCTTATCTCGGCGGCGCCATTGCACAAGAACACGTCGACGGTGGCACATCTCGTTTTGATAAAAATGGGGTGGTGTATCAGTCCGTTTGTGGGGGCTGCGGCGGGCATTCTGACTTTCCAACTTCGCAAGGTACGTGGTCCAATACCAATAATAGTTCTAATTGCAATAACTTGGTCTTTAAGTTTGATTTTCAGCTCATTCCGACGGCAGAATTCACCAGTTCAAACGTCCAGGGTTGCCAAGACCTAAGTGTGAATTTTCAGAATACTTCCGCCCAATGGGACTCCTATCTCTGGGATTTCGGAAACGGCGACACCACCAGTATCGTTTTTAATCCGACGGTAGTGTACTCCAATCCAGGTGTTTACGAGGTACTGTTGTATGTGACGGACAGCGTTTGTCTCATTACCGATACCGCCCAAATTCAGATCCTTGTTTTGGATTCTATTTTACTGAATTTGAACGATACAATAAGCCTTTGCAGTTCTTTATCTTTTACTTTAAATGCAGCAACGCAAGGAACTGCAAATCAATTTATTTGGTCGCAACAAAACAACCTTTCTAATCCGCTTAATGCGCTGCAAGATTCAAGTATAGTTGTCGCGCAAGGTGGTTGGTATTTTTGCCAAGCAAGCAACGGTTTTTGCAGTGCTTTTGATTCCGTTTTTGTAGCTTTTGACATCCCACTCAATGCATCCTTTTCAAGCTCAGACACCATAGGTTGTGCCCCGCTGAGCGTTGTGCTCAACAACTCTTCGACGCTTACAAGTTCATTTGTTTGGAATTTTGGAAATGGCACTTTGGATAGCACCAACTTTGAACCCACCATCAATTATACCCAGCCCGGAACCTATCAAATTACCCTGACCATTGCCGATTCCATTTGCTTGGGTACCGATCAAATAAGTCTTCAAATTACAGTTGGCCCGGCGCTCAATTTGGTGGCTCCGGCCGATATCTTCTTGTGTACCTCTTCAGATACCACCCTCATTCCAGTCATCAGTGGTGCACCTTCTTTGGTCATTTGGTCGAGTTCAGTACAATTCCAAGACACACTCAACCTCGGCAACAACCCCAATCTGGAACTCCTCGATCCGCAAAGCGGTTGGTATTACGTTCAAGCATCCTCCGCTTATTGCTCTGCAATAGACAGCCTTCAGTTGACAATTGTCTCGGATTCACTCAGTATTTCCGGTCCCAATTTAGTGTGTGCACAAACGCCCTTCAATTTAACGCTTACCGGCGCAACCAACGCCCAAAGTATCCAGTGGAGCCCAATCAATGTGATTTCAGGTGCGAGTACCTTAGCAATAGCGAGTGTGTCTTTAACTACCAGTCAGTATGTTTATGTGGAGGTCTTGACAGCTCAAAATTGTGTTTTACAAGATTCCATTTTTGTCAATGTTTCTCCACTCAATCCGCTGTCAGTGGTTGCGAGTGCAAATCCGTATATTATTTTACCAAATACAAGTACGCAGCTTACCGGTGTTCCTATCGGAGCCTTCACTTATTCCTGGACGCCAACAACCGGGCTTT
>CANHBA010000161.1 GCA_947458985.1 Flavobacteriales bacterium | reverse complement strand
TTGTGCGGCAGTAAGTTGGAGCTCGCTGGCCATTTTTTCGGTCTGGAACTTAGCGCGCTCTTCAGGCGTTTTGAATTCTTGTTCTTTTTGAGCAGGTTGTTGGGCTATTGCGGTTGCACTTACCAATAAACCAAAGGCGATGTGAAGGAATTTTTTCATGGTATATCGAAATAATTAATTTGTGTTTGCGTTCAACGAAAATACGCAAAAAAGTTACACGATTACTTGCTTGCTCTTTTGCTTTACTTAACTTCGTGACAAATGCGCATGCTTGCTGAACATCCTGACCTAAGACGACAATACGAGCAAATAGTTGCTTCGGACGCTCGCTTTGGATTTTTTGCGCAGCTTTGGGTTCAAGATGGCCTGCACCTTCAATGGCAATATATTTTAAATGCAGATGGGCATCTTCTTTTAAGAATCCCTGTTATGAAGAAATGGGGGTTAAGTGCCCATTTACAACCACTCTTTATTCGGTCATTGGATTACATAGGGAACGACCTCAAAGAAGATTTAACTGCTTTGCTTCTTTTTTTGAAGAAGAGAAACTTCTTGCATTTAAATCTGACCTTGCCAAAAGACCTTCAGTTTCCTTTAGCTGAGGGTAAGTTTCAAGTGCTTCAATTAGGTAAACCTATGGATGAAATACGTCAGGGTTATTCTGAGAATATCAAACGCAGTTTAAAAAAAGCAAAAGAATTGAAAATGGCCGAAGTGTCTTACGCGACATTCCAGGCTTTTTTTATTGCTCAAAAAGGGGAGAACCTCGGGAATTTAAATGCGGCAGCATGGGGTCGCTTGGAAAAATTAGTAGCGCTGGCTCAAACCAAAGAGTCTGCATATTGTTTTGGCGCGTTTGATCAAGAGCAATTAATGGCGGTAGGGTTGTTTTTCAAGTGGCAAGATCAATTGTATTTCATGAAAGGCACGCTCAATGACCACGGTAAAAAAATGGGTGGCTTGGTCTTTTTAATAGATACCGTTTTAGACAAATTCAGCCTCAGCGTTCAAACGCTAGATTTTATTGGTTCTAACCAAGAAAGCATCGCTGCTTTTTACAGAAAGTTTGGCGCCAAAGACCAAACTTACGGCATTGTTAAAGGTCGCATTCCTTTGGTTTAAATCGTTATTTTTCTTGCTGCGCGCTTATTTATACAAGAGCTCGTCGATAAACAACCAAGTAGGGTTGCCCGCACCTAAGTGCCAAGATGGGAGTAGTCCTGGGTTTGTTATTGTGTAGCGCAAACTTTTGTATTTTAATTGTTTATCGTTTTCTAATTCAATTAAAACTTCATCTTTGAACGGATTTTTGTCAGTAGGAGCGGCCTTTGGTAAATCTTTTTGAGCTAGCACAAAAAAGTCTGTTCCATTCAAGCTCGCTTCTATGGTAATTTTACTTGGTGAAAAGATCCATGCTTTTTGATCTCTTATAAAAGATACCCCAACCTCATCGATTGTTCTGCTTTCTGCAAATTCGATAATGGCCACAACGTCCTGATTGTAATATCCCTGAAAATCACCTGTTCTGAATTCGTTGCCACCAATTAGTCCGTCAATAAGTGCATCTTTGCCAGAAGCGGTATACTGATTTGAATAGGAACTTTTCAATTGCAGCTGTACATTCGGGTCTTTTTTAATAAACGTAGAAGACACCTCAGCACTCCAGTAATTCAATCCTTGCTTTTTAACGAGTAGATCTTTGTACCCTGCTTTAATGGAGATATTTGTATTGGAGTGAATATAAAAAGGCTGTTGATAGCTTTGCCATTTTTGCCCCTCTAATTGATAATAAAGTTGTGGAGTTGTATTTTGATCTATGCGCACAACATCAAGTTCTATCAACAAAGAATCGTTAAATACACGCTGTTCTGTTTTGATAAACGGAACCGGTGCAAAGAAGGCGGGCACTTTGTTCGAAAGTTGTATTTGCGCTGTAGGTCGTGTTTTAGGGTTGGGGCCCATCACAAAAGTAAGGATGCCGCCTTGCATGAGTTGTTCATGGCTGATTTCCATTTTTTCGAGGTTCTGGCCATTCCATGAGACATTTTTGATGTATTTGTTCTCTTTTGATTGATCATAGCAATTGATGCGGATGCTTTTGCCATTTTCTAATTTGATGGTGGCACTGTTCATGAGTGGGCGCCCGATTTGATATACCGGTTTGCCCGGTGCAATTGGATACAAACCTAAGGTACTCAGTACATACCAAGCGCTCATTTGGCCGCAGTCTTCGTTGCCGGAAAGGCCGTCTGGGGCATTTTGGTACATTTCGCTTAGAATGCGGTCCGCATAAAGTTGGGTTTTGTGCGGCGCATTGGTGAAATTGTATAAATAGGCCATGTGATGCGAAGGCTCGTTGCCGTGTGCATATTGACCGATAAGGCCCGTGATGTCGGCTTGTTCGCGGCCACTGAGTTTCATGTCGGTGGTAAAGAGCCGATCGAGCCAAGTTTCCAAAGAATCGGGGCCGCCGAGTAGGGTTGTGAGTAGTTCTATCTGCTGCGGCGCATAAAGTGAGTATTGCCAAGAGTTCGCTTCGGTGTAATTGAAGTTGACTTCAGAAGGGTCAAAAGGGCCATACCATTGGGCGCCGCGACGAGCGCGCATGAATTTGGTATTGGGGTCAAAGAGATTGACAAAATTGGTGCTGCGCTGTTCAAATTCAAGAGCTACTGCTTTGTTGCCGAGCGCGCTAGCCATTGTGGAAATACAGAAGTCGTCGTAGGCGTACTCCAGTGTGCGCGAAACCGATTCGGGCTCGTCTGCCGAACTGATCAGGCCGTTTTTGGCATAAGCTAACTTGCCAAATTCATTGGCTTTGGCGGTGCTAACCATTGCTTTGAGCGCTTTGTTGGCATCGAAATCTCGGATGCCTTTCATGTAGGCGTCGGTAATGACACTCACGCTGTGGTAGCCAATCATGCATTCGGTTTCGCAGCCGGCAAGTTCCCAAACAGGTAGGTCGCCACCTTCTTCGTATTGGCGTAAGAAAGTACGTATATAGGCACCTGTGCGTTTTTGGTCGATGAGCGTGAAAAGCGGATGGTTGGCGCGGTAGGTATCCCAGAGTGAAAATACAGTGTATTGCTGGTCTTTTAAGTTGTCGAGTTGGTGAATTTGTTGGTCGCGTCCGCGGTAGCGGCCATCGATGTCGCTCATGAGATTAGGTGCTACCATGCTGTGATACAATGCAGTGTAAAAAATAGTGCTCGTTTCGCGGTCGGCATTCAAACTGATTTTTTGGAATTCTTGGTTCCATTTTTGGAGGTTTTCGTTGTACACCCTTGGTAGCGAAAAATGAGGTATTTCTGCTTCTAAATTCGTTTTGGCGCCTGCAGCATCTACGTGAGACATCCCTACCTTGATCGATAATTCTTTGGTATCCATCGGAAATTCCAACAAGAGCTTGAGTTCTCCGTTTTCATTGCGCAAGACATGACTGATATAAGGTACCGATGTGGTCAGGTGGAAATAAAAATGTTGTGCACTAGCCCAAGCTTCAGAAATGCGGTAGCCACTGATGTTTTGCTTGTCTATAATATTGATTTCCCCTTTGGTGAGTTTGTCGCGGTAATTGAGGTCTAGGAGGATGTATTTTTTTTCCGAGGCATTTAAAAAAGTGTACTGATGTATGCCGGCTCTTTCGGTGGTAGACAAATTGACGCGGATGTTTTCATCCTTTAACAACACTTCATAGAACCCGAGTCTGGCTACTTCGTCTTTATGGCTAAATGTAGCTCCATAACCATTGGGGTCTTCGAATTTGCCTTTCCATTTGGCTTCGCCGCTTTGCGGAACAAGCAATAAGTCGCCGTAGTCTGGAACGCCCGTACCGCTTAAATGCGTGTGGCTAAAGCCGTAAATGAGCGAATCTGAATAATGGTAGCCACCGCAGCCATCCCAGCCGTCGTAGCGGGTATCGGGGCTCAGTTGCATCATGCCAAAGGGCGCACATACGCCAGGGAAGGTATGGCCATGGCCTCCGGTTCCGATCAGCGGATTGACGAGCATAGCGGGCAAGAAGACCTCTTTTTGTTTTGGGATTTCTCTGGAAGCTCCAAATTTTTGTTGTGCTTTGTCGCTGGCTTTTTGTAGGTCAGGAACCTGTGCTAGGCTTTGCAAAGAAAGAAGAAGGGTGAAAATCCCAATATTGAATTTTGTCATGAATGAAATTTGCGTTTGTTGAGGGCACTAAAGTTGCGAATACCTTTGCCGAAGTAGTCCCAAATGATGAGGCCGTGGTACTTGAAGGGTTGGTGCTTAGCCGCAGTGCGCTTTTTGTAAAAAGTACCAAAATGGCGATATAAAGCCATGTGGGCCAGAAAAACTTGCCAGGTGAGTTTGGGTTTACCTTTTGCTAAGAATTGTAGCGCAGCCATACCGTCTAGAGCCATGCGTATGAAAAGGAGTGCAAATAAAAAGCGCTCTTGGTTTTTGACAATTGTCCAAAGGCTATTTCGAAAATTCAGAAAAACTTTGTGTGGATTGTCGTAGCTGAGCGTGCCTCCTCCTAAATGATACACCGTGGAACTCGGCAAGCAATACAGTTTTTTGCCTGCGCGCGCCAAGCGCAAACAAAGGTCGATTTCTTCCATGTGGGCAAAAAAGGCCGCGTCAAAACCGCCCGCTTCATGAAAATCTTGTGCGCGAATAAGCAGCGCAGCGCCAGAAACCCAACTGACTTCTTGGGGGCTGTCGTATTGCTGTTGGTCTTTCTCTATCGTTTCAAAAATGCGACCGCGGCAAAAAGGAAAATAAAAGGTGTCTAGATATCCGCCCGCGGCACCTGCGTGTTCAAAATATTGAGGCGCGCGATCGGAAAGTACTTTGGGGCCAACTGCTGCAGTATTAGGGCTATTTTGTAAGAATGCCAAGAGTGGGAGGTCCCAGTTGGGGGTAAGGCGAACGTCGCT
>CANHBA010000160.1 GCA_947458985.1 Flavobacteriales bacterium | reverse complement strand
GTGTGTGGCTCTCAAACCAATAATACCAACGGCTACAACGGCAAAGTAATGGCTGTTTCTAGTGCAACAGGCGCAACTATCTGGCAAACTCCTTCCATCGGACTCACTTTTCCTGGTTACGGCGTAGATTACCTCGACGATTTCACATCGGCTTCCGACATGGTCAATGGCAAGATGTTCATTACCGGGCGTTCTTATGTCAATGCCACCGCTACCAACATGCGCACCCTACTTGTTGGTGTCAGTGATCAAGGAACTATCTTTTTAACCAAATACCTTGAATTCAATCCTGCCACAGCACCAGATGCACGGTTTTATGGTGCTTGTATTGAATACGACGGTACTGACTCCCTCGTTATTTTACAACACGGCGACGACGTTTGTTGGTCTAGTTCTTGTACCGATTTCAAAGTAGGTTTGGTCAAAACTGACCTATTTGGCAATGTTTCATGGTGTAAAGAATACGACGTTTCAGGTGTGTCAACGGAGGTCGCTAGAGGGCTAACTGTTACGCCTAATCACTATGTTTTTTATGGTTTTGCCGAATACAATCAGCCTAATTCCAAAATGTTTGTCATCAAGACCTCCAAACAAGGGGTAACAGAAATTTCTAAACTGATCAGTTTTGGAACAGGTAATCTTGGTCATAATATGGGGCCGCTAACCACCACTGGCTCCAGTGTTTACAAAAACGCAAAACACTACATTCCCGGTTCGTTTTTTACCACCAATACCACGAGCCGCGACATCGTACAACTTGTACTTAACGATAACCTAGAAGATCCACTTGGCTGTTTTACAATTGCACCTGTCAACGTAAATGTGAGCACGTATCCTCCATATTCCAATATATTAAACACAAATCTTCCACTTGATCAGGTTACATTTGGTCTGAATCCGGCACCGGCACTCTTAAATTATGTTTCGCCTTGTACGGCAGCTGTCAATTTTACCCAAAATGCGACTTGCACAACATCTGTTATTACGGCAAGCGCTCCTTCCATTAATAACCCCACTTTTGTTTGGTCAAACGGAACCGTTGGCAACACCATCACCGCAACGAATAACGATACACTTTTTGTATCGGTACTCAATCCGCTCTCTTGTTGTGTGGTGGTAGATACCATCATTCCCGTCTTTGCTACTTCGAATTTAACTGTTCAATTGCCCAACGACACCACAATTTGTTTAGGGTCTACCAATAATCTGACACTCAGCCCAACTGTAACTCCCAATAGTGCAACTCTAACTTACGCATGGAGTAATCAAAGTACCAATACTTCGCTAAGTGTAACGCAATCCGGCACATATTGGGTCAGTGTTTTTGATGGTTGCCAAACCGTAAGCGATACAATTGTAGTCATGGTGCAGCCAATGCCCGTACTCACCAATGCCCTTACTGCAACTATTTGCAATGCTCAATCTTTGAGTATCAACTTAAATAGTAGCCCCGCAGCAACTTTGAGTTGGCAAGCCCAAAACAATGCCTCTGTACTCGGGGAAACAACAAACCCCTCCACCAGCTCAACAATTCTAGACCAACTCACCAACAATTCCACCATTAGCCAAAACGTGAATTATCAAATCACCTTAACAACTCCATTTTGTGTGAATACCCAAAATCTAATTGTAACGGTGCTTCCAACCATTCCGGCGCCAATCATTACGCCAAATGGGCCAACTACTTTGTGCACTGGGTCAACTGTTACCTTAAGTTCTAATTATCCAACGGGCAATGTTTGGAGCACAGGTGAAACCACGAGTAGTATTGTGGTGTCCACCACGGCAAACATTACTTTGAGTATCCAAATAGGTCAGTGTAACTCTCCTTCAACGGCTATTCAAATTAACCTACTCAATTTACCAGCGCCAAGTGTAACGCTTTCTGGTGGAGGCAATTTCTGTCAGGGTCAGCAACTTGCCCCAGTGGTTGTTAATTTGACCGGAACAGCTCCCTGGACACTCAACTACCAACTGAACGGACAAGCGCAAGCGCCAATTACCACCGCAAGTAGCCCCTATACATTAGGACAAGTGCCAGGTACTTATCAAATCACGTCTGTACTAGATGCCAATTGCGCCAGTAGCAACCCTGTGTCACTTCAATTGGTTGTTCAGCCAATTCCAACAATAGATGTGAGTCCGATCACAATTTGTGCAGGTGCGAGCGGCACCCTTGTTTCTGTAGTTGATCTGCCGGGCGGCACTTACCTCTGGACCCCAACTAGCGCCACTTCGCCATCCATTACAGTTGCGCCAACAACACCAACAACCTATTCGGTCGTTTATACTTTAAATGGTTGTTCGAATGCAGACTCCGTTTTAGTCAGCGTCAATCCGCTGCCATCTGTTTCTTTTGTTGCAGACACCTTAATTGGTTGTGCGCCACTTTCGGTCAATTTTACAAGTACCACAAACGGCGACCCGAACAGTTGTAGCTGGGCACTCAGCAATGGCCAAACGCTCAGCGGCTGCAATCCGAATTATGTCTTTAACCAACCTGGGTGTTACGACGTCACACTGAGCGCAACGCTCAATGGTTGTGTAGCTAGCATCACTTCAAGTCAATATATTTGCATTGAAAACAATCCTTTTACGCTCTTTTCTGCCAATCCGAGCATGATCAATCAAGACAACGCCACAGTTCAATTTTTTAATTCGTCAACAGGAGCAGCAACCTATGCCTGGGATTTTGGTGACAACACCACTTCTTCGCTTTTTAATACTTCACACATCTACGCTGCAAATGGTGCAAGCTATGAGGTAACCTTGGTGTCCACATCTTCATTTGGCTGCACTTCTTCCTACAGCTTAACTATTGGTTATGAAGAAGGCCTGATTTATTACGTTCCTAATTCCTTCACCCCAGACGGAGATCAATTCAATCAAGTGTTTCTTCCGATTTTCTCCTCCGGAATTGACCCAGCGAGTTACCATTTGAGTATCTACAATCGTTGGGGCGAGCTCATTTTTGAATCGCGTGATTTACAAGAAGGATGGGACGGCACCTATCCTTACGACAATGGTGTTGTTCAAGATGGCATATATACCTGGCGCATCGATTTCAAGCTCAAGAAAAACGATGAACGCAAGTTCCTTACGGGGCATTTAAATGTGCTGAGGTAAGCGCAACAAACCGATGGGCTTTAGCAATAAAATATCAAGAATAGCCATATGCGTTGTGGTGCTGCTACTGCGCTTGTCGGCGAACAGTCAAACAACTTTCCCCGAAATCAAGAACCTATATTCCTTTTCACTTGTCAATGCGGCCACGCGAAGTAAGAGCGAGCAAACATTCGGAGACAAACAGCTGGAGAACTCAAGCGGACTAGCTCATGGCTTCAATTTTCATTACACGCGCGTTTTGCATCCTTCTTTTGATGTAGCCGCCGGCGTAGGTGTAGGTATTTTTCCTGTTTCATTTAGCTTAGCGCCAGGTGATGACCCCATTTATGCTGGTCCCTTGCGCAGTTATTTTGGAAATTTATACTACAAAGGTTTTTCTCGCGTCGAATTACTGACTTCCTTTCGCAAACAGCTTTTAGACCATTACTTGCTTCGGGCTCAGCTTGGTGCTGGGCTTATCTATTATGGGGGATTGAACTTTAGTTCTAAAGGTACTGTTGCCACGGATACAACCCAATTCGCGTTGGTTTATTACGACCTCAATCTTCAGTTTGAAAAGCAGGTTAAACCCTTTATTACGGTTGGTTTTGACCTCGTCAAGACCCTTCAAAACAAGGATTTACTAGGTTTGCGCATCAGCTATGACCATTCATTCAGAAATGCTTTTGACGGCACTTATACTTTAAACGGCATGACATCCGGTGGGAACTACTACAATAAAGGACACTATCTAAATGTCGCTTTGACATATACGCTTACCCGAAGCAAACATTTACAAACCGTGCGCGAGCTGCAAAAAGACCCCTCTCTAGACAAGAAAAGCGCTAAGAAAGCAGCGCGTAAAAACCGCCGTTATATCGATCCAAAGAGCATGTTTATCAATGCTTCTGCGGGCATGGGTTTTGGAAAATCAATCATTAAAAACGATCCTAACGGGGCCTTCGTGAGTCATGGGTCTTCGAGTTTTTTACCGCGTTTGGCCTTTGAAAAAGGCATTAAAAATCAGTTCTATTGGGAGCTTGGTTACCATTCGCAGTTGTTTTGGGATGTACAAAAGTTTTCATTTGTCAATTACAGCTGGAGCGCAGTTAGTGCCTTTTACGCGCACCAGCTCTCAGGTGGTGCCTTGTACCGCTGGATATTACCCAATCACTACAATGTCCTCAATTTTCATGCAGGTCTGACTTGCGGGTTTCATACCGAAAATGGTGGAGCAAACGGATCAGGTAACTTTTCAGGGGTAAGCGACGGCAATCCGTTTAGTATCCAGTATACCGCTACATCCAAAATTCATTCGAATGTGATTTCGTCACTCTATTTTGGCTTTTCCAAAGATTTTAGAATTATTAACAACTTGTATCTAAGCCTCAGTTTTCGTCAGCAAATAGGACTCATTAAAGTCTTTGAAACAACTTACACTTATTCAGGGCTCAATTTACCTTACACGGAGGGCGTGCGCAGCCAAATCAATGGAACGAGTAAAGATTATCAGTTGGGTATTAAGGTGAAGATTTAAAGGAAAAAAATGATTTCCTAATTCAGATAATACGTAAAATACTTACACTCTTTAATGATCTCTTTGTAGCTCGCGGTTCCTTTATAATTCTTCGCTAAAATTTCAAAATTGCGCATATATAAAGAGCGTTTCATGCGTTCAAAGTCAATGAAAAACGCGTTGTTGCCGTCGTAACTCTCTGTGAACTCGCCATTTTGTACGGTGTAGCGATTTTGCTGGCAACGGGCTAGCATAAAGTAGGTTTGGGCTTGTTGTTCGGTGTTGAGGCCGCCTAGGCTTAAGGCCTTGTTG
>CANHBA010000159.1 GCA_947458985.1 Flavobacteriales bacterium | reverse complement strand
TGACCATAAGTAAGGCGCAAAGTAGAGTTTGCATCTGGCCAATGCTTGGCTAGCGGAAACATCACGTATTTACCATCTACATACACCTGCATCCATTTATTGACTTCAGCTTGAAAGGTCTTGTAAGCCGGTACTACTTCATTTCTAAACGGCGTAAAAAACTGATTGAAATGCACAAAACCTGCGTCTTTTTCGAGTTTTTTGAGCGATTTCGCACTAAAACTGCTCAAAAACGCTTTGTAACGGGCCGCATCTGTAAATATAGATTTGCCGTAAATAAGTGCTGTTAATTCCTCAACTGTAGTTCCTTTTAAAGATTGCTGAGTGTAATTGAGGTATAATTTGGTTAACTCAAGGAAAATTTGTCGATCAACCTCAGCATTGTAATTTTTAAAGAAGCCATCTGCACTTGTTTGAAGTTTTGCCAAAACCCCCTTGAGTTCGTTGTTGGCAGTATACTTTGCATGATTGACAATTAAATCTTCGATGCCACGCACAAGTTTGAAATATTCTGGGCCAACTGAGAAATATTCGACGCCAATAGCGTAGTTGTATTCTGTAGAGGTGCCCTTTGCCATCAGGCCATTTAGCGTTGCTAACGCCGAAGCGTATTTTGCCCATTCGGGTTTGCTACTTGCCATTGCTGTATAACGGGCTTCTTCGTCCAGTTTGATTTTCACCGCACCTAAATTTTCTAAGCCTTCTACTTGACCTATCCATTTTTTCCAGGCATTGGCAATACTTGCCTGTTTTGCCGAATATTGAATACGCGTGAGGTCCGAAGACTTCATGCCAGCGTCGATAACAGCCAATGAATGATTGCGCATTTCAATACGGGCCGGGCGTTCTTTTTCGATAATGAATTTGAGGTATTCTGAAACAACGTGTTGTTCGGTGGTGCCTGGGAAACCATAAACCATAGTGAAGTCACCTTCTTGACGGTTTTGAAAAGAGATCGGCAAATAATGCAGCGGCTTGTAGGGCTGATTATCTTGAGAAAAGGCGGCTGGTTTGTTGTCTTTTCCGGCGTAAATGCGGAAAACCGAGAAGTCACCGGTGTGGCGCGGCCAAACCCAGTTGTCGGTGTCGCCACCAAATTTGCCAATGGAGTTAGGAGGGGTGCCTACAAAACGGACGTCCGTAAATGTTTCCTTGACCATTAAGTAGTAGTCATTGCCGTAATTAAACGGCTTGATCTCTGCCTCAAAATGCGTTCCGGCAATGGCAGCTGCTACTAATTTCTTGATATTCGCCGCAATAGTTGCTTGATCTGCCTTTGAGCCCGCGCCCGCCAACACTGCAGCTGTGACATCCTCGATGCGCACAATTCGCGTAGCAGTTAGGCCCGGATTAGGCAACTCTTGAGCCATGGTTTGAGCCCAAAATCCGTTTTTTAAGTAATCGTTTTCCAAAGAACTATGCGCTTGAATCTGACTGTAACCACAATGGTGATTGGTCAAAAGCAAACCTTTATCTGAAACGAGCTCAGCGGTACAACCACCCCCAAACTGAAAAATAGCATCTTTGATACTTGTGTTGTTGACACTGTAAATGTCGGCAGCACTGAGCTTCATGCCCTTGGCTTTCATGTCGTTTTCAAAAGCTGCAATCAAAGAAGGAATGAGCATGCCCTCCTCAGCCAAGACTGGCTTTAAGGTCAAAATAGAAATACAAAAAATGGCGAACAACCGCAGTTTCATAGCATATAATTTTAGGTTGCGAAGGTAGGGAAATATTTGGCGAGAAAGAAGTGCTGCTTTTTTGGAGCAAACAAGCGTGTTCAAGTTGGTTCAAGTAATAAAGCGGCGCTGCGGCACGAACCTAATCTTACTAATTTTGAGTATGCCCAAACCAAATTTTGTTCTTACAAGTTTTCAAAAAAATGAGCTCTATAAACAGCTGTGTTTGCAAATTGGTTTTCCAATTAGAACCAAGCTCGATTGTAAAAAAGTCAGCGAACTGATTGAACATGCTGGATTATCTGGCATATCAGAAAGCACCATTTATCGGCTCTTTCTTCTTTCGACAAATGAAAACCATCCCTACCTACATACTTTAAATATTCTCGTTCAATTTTGCGGCTATAAAGACTGGAACGAATTTGAAACTGTTCAAAACGAAACAGAACAGTTTGTTTTTGGATTTGGGAAATTTCAGTCCTCAAATTCAAATTTTAAGAGTTTGATTGCGGTATGCATTCATACCAATGAATTAAAACCGCTGCTTCATTACACAGAACAATTTGACAGCAACAACAACGAAAAACATAAAGCAAAGTTTGCCGAAGAAATTTTTCAATCCGTACTTACCAACAAACACAACGATTCCTTTTTCAAAAAATTCAGTCATTTTAGTGTCATTCGGGAACACTTCTTTGAGATGCTGGCAGATCCTACTTTTTCAATTCCCGGCTATGAAGCTGGAATCCAATATTACCTGAAGGGACTAAAACACGAGGCGTCAGACAAAGACCTACAAGATGTGGTTTTTGGCAATTGTCTGTTGTTCAGACATTATTACATCACACATCAGAGCGATAAAGCCCAAAAAATTGGCAAGTTTCTCTTTGCCGAACTCAAGTTGAACCCTGAGCAATTGGCCAAATTACATATGTTTCCAGTTGCAAGGTATTGGTCCTGTAAGTTGATGTATTTAGACCTGAATAACCAAAGCAAAGCAACAGTGAGGTTCTTTGAACAATTGCTCGAAGAGCTCTCCAAAAAATTAAGCCTACTTACTATCGAAGAGCAAAGGATCGTTTTTTATTCTTTAGCGGAGTCCTTAGCACTAAACACTATTCTTCACGAAGCCCAACACCTACAACTAAAAGCTCTTTTTGCGCATTTATTTGAATTTTTTCCAAAACACCTGATCGAGCAAAAACTAGACAAGATTGTGCCCTATTTCAATAAGAATAGTTCCATCTACCTGTTCTAAGTACCTAAGGGATATCTACTTGAACTAACTTAAACTCTACATCAAAACACGCAAGGCATATCTTTGGATAAAACAAAAAATCTATTCTTATGGCTGATATTACTGTAAACGGAAGAATCAAAATCAAAACTTTCCAAGCTGAATTTTTAAAGAAATTCCCCTACCTCGTGCCTACTTTGCGTACGCCAGACGGAAAAGGCATCGATAACGACCTCACAATTGCAAGTGCACGCACCAAAGCGGTTGGCGAATACAAGCCTTCAGGCGCAGCCGATTTGTCTATCAATGGCAACCTCTCAGTAGGTGGTTTTGAGAAGCGTTTCAAAGATGCGTTTGGTTTAGATTGCGAAGTGTGTTATAAATCTCCAGGTGGGAAAACAACAAAAACGCATGAAGAGCACGATAAAATGACACTTTCTAGCCTCAATAAAGCTCTACAAGAAAAAGGTTGTCAAGAAATTCAATTGTAAGCTCATGTTTAAATTCTTCTCGAACCTGACAGATAAATTCAAAGCGAAAGATTTTCATATCGCCGCCAACAAAAAGTTGAAATCGATCCAAGCTGAGTTTAAAGAAAACTTTGGCTTAACGCTCAGAATCTATAAGGGTAAGCAACTCGCCGATCCAGAACTAACCATTGCCGCGTTAAATCATAAAACAACCAAAGACATCACTGCCACAAGCGATGATCTCTCCATCAAGGCCTCCACAAATATCGGGGACTTTGAAAAATTGATTGAACAACATTACGGTTTAACAGTACAGGTCGCAAATGAGTATGACACCTATTGCGTAAACAATAAGTATACCCTCGGGCAAGCTGCGCGCAAAGAAGACTTGATCGATTGGCTCAAAGAAAGAAATATTGATTCTATCGAGGATTTCCTCGAAAAAGAAAAGTGTTCGAGCCTAGAAGAATACTACACCAAACAGAAAAAAGGTTAGCTTCGGCTAGCCTTTTTTGTTTATTGTAAAGCGAATAATATGCTTAGTGAGCATCCGCAATTACCTCAACTCATTGCATTATTAGAAGAGCAACTGATCCAACCTCAGCAAGGATTAAGCGCAATTTATACTGATCTAATCAGTTACAGTCAGCATTTCCAACTGCCAAATCCGCTCCTTGCCTCCTTAGCAGATTTTAGAGCTCCGCTCCGTGCTTACATACAACACCTTCAGCCAGACATTACAACCCTAGCCATAGATTTACCCATTTATTTCAAAGCGGAAAAGCAAACAGACCAGACACTCATGATTTGCGCGATGGATCCGCTACCGCCCTTGCCAACAAGCTCTTTTTGGGAGGGTAAACCAATCCGCCTTCAAGAAGAAGTTGGCTTTTGGGCTCCATTTAGCCTCATAGACAACTGGGAACAACCAACAGGATCTATGAAAAGCAACCTGCCGTTTTTCAGAACCCTCCTCCAGTCGCACAACCTTTACATAACCGATATCTACAAGCTGTTTTTCCGACAGATAAAACCAAATCGTTTTGTGAATAGCAATAGCATCAGCACCTACACGCAATTCAGAAACGAAGTGGGCAGCTCCCTTCATGGACATATTTTATCCAAAGAAATAGAATTGATCAAACCCAAAGCGATCATCACTTTAGGGAACGCGGCAAGGCAGCAACTACTAGCCATCAATGAATTGGAAAATGGCGCTATGCAGCAGTCCCAAAAATGGGCTGCCAACATCCAACATTACAAATGGCGCCAAACACTACCTATTTTAGCCAGCCCGCACATCTCTGGCGCAGCCAACGGCACCAAAGCTGCTATTCTCAATAATCCTGAATTTGCAAATATTTCTGGAAGGTATCAAAATGAAAAGTTGGCGAATATTATTCTTAACCACTTATAGGAATGGGTAGTGATTATTTACCGATACATGAACTGATAACAAAAGATAAAACCTGCATCCCTTTACTAGAGCGGTTTTTCGCAATTTTCGCGAGCAACAAATGAGCAACAACTCATCAGATTTCGGCTTCTTTGAGCAACAGATAAGCAACAAAAAAGAACTACAAAACGAAGATAAAATAATTTAACGAAAGTTGTTTTTTCTTATCGATATTTTCCGATTTCTACCTGCTTCCATTTCTTCAAAAAGTACCCCGGTGAACAT
>CANHBA010000158.1 GCA_947458985.1 Flavobacteriales bacterium | reverse complement strand
TATCAAAACCCGATGGGTCTTGCGTGCGGCTCATATTCAACACATCTTCATTTCGCCTTATTCCCTCAAAGAAGGCGTATTATTTGGCCTATGAAAACACAGCATTTCTTTCTTTTCTTTTTTTGGTCTTTTTTAGCCTTCGGGCAGTCCGGCTTTGATGTACTCCACTATGACTTAAATATCATTCTAAGCAAAGATTCCAAGCAAATTCAAATCACCGAAGCGCTGCAAATTCGGCTTTTAGCGCCTACCAGCCATTTGAAATTAGATCTTATTGCGCCGCATGATCATCATCCAGGCATGAAGGTGAGTAGCGTTACGGCACCTTATCAAAATGTCAAATGGAAACAAACTGAAGAGCAACTTCTGATTGACTTGCCTGCGCAATTGCAAAATGGAGACATCCAACTCTTCATTCAAATGAGCGGCGAGCCTACAGATGGCCTAATCATGACCGACAATAAATTTGGCGACCCTACGTACTTTGCAGACAACTGGCCCAACCGCGCCCGTTATTGGTATGCTTGCCATGACCACCCCTCAGACAAAGCATCTTATCAATTTGTTGTGCAAGCACCCAAAGACTTTACAGTGGTGGCCAACGGCAGCTTATTGTCTAAACTACCAAAAGAGAACGGCGCTTCTTTCGTCTGGACCTACTTTATCGAAGAGCCCATAGCCACCAAAGTAGCGGTAATTGGTGTGGCCGCTTTTGTCAGCAAAGAAATTACAGTGCTCGACGGCGTGCCGATCAGTGCCTCAGTTTACCCGCAAGATAGCGTGAAGGCGTTGGCTACGTTTTTTGAGGTGGCCCCAAAAGTGACCGATTTTTACATCCAACTTTTTGGCAGTTATGCCTATCATGCGCTCACTAACGTGCAGTCTACAACCAAATATGGCGGCATGGAAAACGCCGGTTGTATCTTCTACGATGAAAATTCCTTGAATGCAGATTTGCGCAGCGCGCATTTGGTAGCGCACGAAATTGCGCATCAATGGTTTGGCAATGCGGTCACGGAGTCGGACTGGTCACATCTTTGGCTGAGCGAAGGCTTTGCTACTTACCTCACCAATATTTACATTGCGCATTCCGAAGGCAGTGTCGCTTTTTTAGCGCAAATGGCCCAAGATCGCAAAAGGGTAGTGCGCTTTGGTCTTGATTTTAAAAAACCACTTGTCGATTCGCTCACCACCGACCTCAATTTGTTGCTCAATGCCAATGCATATCAGAAAGGTAGCTGGGTTTTGCACATGCTGCGCCAAGAAATGGGCGACTCCGCTTTTTTTGCAGGGTTGAGCTCCTATTACCAAACCTATAAACACCGCAATGCGAGTTCAACAGATTTCTGTAATAGCATGATGGCACAAGTAGAGGGTCTAGAAGCGAAAGCAGATTTAAAGAAATTCTTTGAACAATGGCTCTATCAAGTCGGGCATCCCAAGTTGAAAATAAACGACGACAACAAGCAATACCTCATCATCACTCAGGCGCAACAACAACTCTTCACTTTTCCCTTACAAATCGATTTTGTGGCTGCGGACGGAACCAAAGAAAGGGTAGCTGTGGAGTTCAATCAAAGAGAAATGAAAATTGCAGTGCCGGGGGCATTTAAAGATCAAAAATGGACTTATATAATTGATCCGGGCGTCAGGTTGTTATTTGAAGAGGTGGAGTAGATAAATCATCTTAGTGTAGAACATGTTCTATTTTTTTTATCCGAAGGGTCTATTTTTATTCGAAATCACTTCTTTTGTACTTCATTTTAAGCAATGCTAATCATATAGTCATGAAAAATCTACTCATTATTCTTATTCTATTTATTTCAACTTTTGCAAGTGCTCAACTCACAAACGGACTCATTGGGATGTTTCCTTTTGATCAAAACTACAACGATTTAGGTCCTAGTTCCATTGTTTTAGATCCAATCGGAACAAGTTTTACCTCCGACCGCAGCGGTGTACAAGGAAACGGGCTCGCACTTGGCGCACAGCAATATATTGATATCAATAGCACTGCGCTCAAAATCGACTTACCCGTCACCATTTCTGTTTGGGTAAATGTCCAATCATTCGCCTCATTTAACATGATTTTTATTTCGGATAATGTGTATAACAACTATTATGGTTATTGGTTAAATATTGCCGCTAACACGGGGCAAGTTGGAGTTCATGTTGCCGGTGGGCTCGGTGGTGCAAATTCATCAAATAGACGCTCCTTTCTCACTACCAATGGCTTGTCTTTAAATACTTGGCATCATATAGTTGCAGTCATTAATGGAGCACAGGACATGAAGATTTATTTTGATTGTGAACAACAGGCAGGAAGTTATTCCGGAACAGGCTCGCTCAATATGTCTTATTCCAATGAGAATTCCTGCATCGGCGGCTATGTTGGAAATTCAACCAACACAAGCGGCGCTTTTTTAATGGGTAAGATGGATCAACTCGTTTTTTGGGATCGAGCACTCACCTCAAATGAGGTACTTGAATTGTGTCAAAAAAACAACGACTTAGGAACCGCCGAGCTCGACCTCAATTCAGCTATTTCGATCTATCCGAATCCGTTTAAAGATGAACTCATGATCTCCACAAAAATTGAAGAGGCGCATTCATATGAGCTCCTAGATATCAATGGAAAAGTATTGCTTTCAGGCAAGCTAGATGGTCAGATAAATCACATACTCGACTTAGAGAAATTAGCGCCAGGAACGTATCTCTTTCAGACTAAATTTGGTCAGTCCATCAATACCCAACGCTTAGTCAAGCAGTAAGTGTTATAAAACATCTGCGTCATCAAAATCCTTAATGCTATCGGCTACCATCGATTGGATCACTAAGATTTCATCTTCGTTGAGGTAGCGCCATTGGCCCACTGGGAGGTCGAGCTTGATGTTCATGATGCGCACGCGTTTGAGCTTGCTCACGCGGTAGTCAAGGAACTCGCACATACGGCGAATTTGGCGGTTGAGGCCTTGGGTCAGGATGATCGTAAAAGTATGGCTGCCCGTTTGCTTCACGACACATTTACGTGTACGGGTCCCTAGAATAGGAATGCCGTTGCTCATTTTTTGAATGAATTCTTTGGTGATTGGCTTATTGACCGTTACCGAATATTCTTTTTCGTGGTTGTTGCGCGCCCGCAGAATTTTATTGACGATATCGCCGTCGTTGGTCAGGAAGATGAGCCCTTCGCTGGGTTTGTCTAGGCGCCCGATAGGGAAAATGCGCTTCGGGTGATTGATGTAATCAATGATGTTGTCTTTCTCGCGGATGTGGTCGGTGGTACACACAATACCAACTGGTTTGTTGAACGCGATATAGATGAATTCTTCTTGAGGTGCGCCGATGGGTTCGTCGTCTACGGTAATGATATCGCCTGGCTGTACTTTGGTGCCCATCTCAGGAACTAGACCATTGATGCGCACGCGCCCTTGTTCGATGAGTTTGTCTGCGGCCCTGCGAGAGCAGAAACCAACTTCACTGAGGTATTTATTGATGCGCGTAGGTTCGTTTTGCTCCATGTGGTTTCAAAAATAGTTAAATTCTATTAATGGTATCAATTCCTGAAAACCGAAGCAGGCTCAAGTTTGGTGATGCGGCGAATGGCAAACAAGGTTCCGGAAATGCTAATGACAGCCGTAATGACGAAAAAGCCAAATTTGATGGCAGGCGAGAACGTAAAGAGTGTTCCCGCATTGGCAATGCCGTTTCGAAAGCCTTCGATGAGCGCATACCCAATGATAAAACCAACTATTGCGTAAAGGGTGGCTTGCATTAAAATGAGCTTGCGGATGTAACCGTTGGTAGCGCCAATAGCTTTGAGGGTGCCGTAGTCTTTGATGCGGTCAATGGCGGCAGAGTAGAGGGTGAGCCCTATGATGATAAAGCCTGATATGAGCGCAAAAATAATGAGCGTTCCAAAAGAGAAGGCGATGCCGCTCGACTTCAGTACGGTTAAAATCGTTTGGTTTTTAAACTCGACCGGCATCCAGGCCTTGACGCCCGGAATATTCGCATTGATCGATTTGACCACCTTTTCCATATTTGCCGTGCGGTCTACCTCTACCAAAAAGGCCGAGGTTTTAGAGGCCGAAACATTGCCTAAGAAACGGGCGCGGTCTATGGTGGTGTAAGAAATAAGGCCGCCGCCAAACGAACGGGCTCCTTTTGTAAGAGCGGCGATGCGGACCTGCTTGTTGTTGAGCTCGAAATAGTCGCCTTTTTCAGGATTCCCGAGCGCTTTGGCGTCGAAGAAATCTACCGAAACAGCGCCGTCTGAAATGAGGTCTTGTGGGCCGCCATCGAAGAAAATACCTTGCTGAATGCCGTTGAACTCAGGTAATTCTACCCCAACAATGCTCAGGCCGGCAGCCGTACCGTCGGGGAAACGCGCTGCACCACTCGCGATAACAAATTGATGCGCTTTTTTGATGTGAGGTAAGCTCTCCATTTCAAAACCCAAGCGCACGTCTATTGGTGCAAGCGCATTGACGTTTTCAGTTTTGTTGTCAGTAACCCACACATAGCCGTCGTTCACGCGCACAAAATAGCACATGGCGTTGGTCAAGAAGGTGAAAATACCGGTTTGCTGCCCGACCAAAAAGATAGAGATGATGACGCCAAACAACGCACCAATACTTTTGGGCTTGTCGAATTTGATGAATTTGAGGGCGGTGCGCAATAATTGCATGACTACAGGCTAATAACGCATTCAACTCTACTGCCAATCAAAACTGCTTCTGGTTGGTCTATGCGCACGCGTACTTCGCGCACACGGCGGTCTTCGAGGTTATCGGCGCGGTCGTTGAAAATCGATTTTTTAGATAGAAAAGGTGCACAGTAGACAACTGTTCCCGAACTGAGCTTTTCTTTAGTTCCTTGGATATTGATCTGAACGCGCTGCCCTTTTTTGACTTTCATGGCAAATAATTCGTCTACTTCGGTGGTGGCGATGAGGTCTCCGGCTGGCGCGAAATCGCCGAGTTTGGTCCCGACACTAACCGCTTGGCCTAATTTGCTGTCCCAGCTCAAGACCATGCCGTCGGCCGGTGCGTAAATGTTCTTCTTGTCGAGTAGCTTTTGGGAATAGTTGCGTTC
>CANHBA010000157.1 GCA_947458985.1 Flavobacteriales bacterium | reverse complement strand
GGTTACAAACGCGGCCTTATTATGTCGTTGTTCATGTTGTTGGCCATTGTAGTGGGGCTTTATGCCGCTTTTCAACTTACTGATGTAGTGGTGGCCTTTGGTGAAAAACAACTCAAATGGGAGAAAACAACCCTCATGCCGCTTAGTTTTGTCGTCCTATTTTTAGGAATTGGCGCCGGTATTTATTTTGCCGGCAAACTTCTTGAAACCGCTTTAAAGGTTGTGAAGCTCTCCATTCTCAATAATTTGGCAGGGGCTCTGTTGGGCATCTTGCAATGGATGTATTTGGTCGGTACGATTCTCCTTTTTGTATTGTCCAATGACCGCAAACAAAAACTCATCACTTTGGAAACGCGTAACGCCTCCATAGCGATTCCGTTCTATACCGGGATGCTTCAAAACACCTTGCCAAAGGCGAGTGAAACCATTTTATTTGAATCTTATTTAGAACAAGCTCAAGAAAAAATCGGCTATGAAAAAGAATAACATCAAAATAGTTGTAGTTGGATTTTTATGTGTGTTTCTTTCGAGTACGCTTTTTGCAAATCCCGATTCTTTAATTTATCAAAAAAAAAGAACACTAAAGTCCGGCCCCTATTTTGGCTTGCAAAGTGGTCGTTTCTATGCCCTTGAATACGGTTGGGAACTGCAAAGAAAAACCCGCGAAGACCTCGTTCATTCGAACACAACGGCCGTACATCATGGTTTCAACGCATCGTATGACTTTTCTCGCTTGAATCCTATCTTGGGATACGACATCGGTTTTTGGAGCCGCACCGGCAATTTTGACCTCACATACGGGCTCAGCGCCGCGGTGCGTACCGACTTGAAACAGTTGCGTTTTGGGCTTTGCCCTAGTGTAGGCATCAAAGTTTGGCAGCTGCATGTGCAAACGGGCATGTATGTGCTCGCTCCGTTTTATGCTTTAGACAATACTTCGTTCAATTCAAATACTTTTTTTATCTCCGCTCGCTTTTTGTTGGTTCGAAATAAAAAAACAAAAGGGGCCAATTAGACCCCTTTTTGAATGTAAGTGCAATAAAGCTTATAAATCGAACTTGATGCCTTGTGCAAGCGGCAAGGAGTCAGAGTAGTTGATGGTGTTGGTCTGACGACGCATATACACTTTCCAAGCATCTGAACCAGACTCGCGGCCTCCACCTGTTTCTTTCTCGCCACCGAAAGCGCCACCAATTTCTGCACCAGAAGTACCGATATTGACGTTCGCAATTCCGCAGTCTGAACCAGCAGCACTTAAGAAGGCTTCAGATTCTTTGAGGTCGTTGGTCATGATCGCAGAAGAGAGCCCTTGTGGCACGCCATTTTGGATGGCAATTGCTTCATGTACGTCGCCTGTATATTTCATGACGTAAAGAATCGGTGCAAATGTTTCGTGCTGTACAATGGCAAAGTGATTTTCTGCTTCAATGATACATGGCTTCACATAACAGCCAGACTCATAGCCAGGGCCAGTCAATACGCCTCCTTCTACCAATACTTTTCCGCCTTCTTTTTGAGCGGCATCAATGGCATGGAGGTAATTGTTAACGGCATCTTGATCGATCAGCGGCCCCACGTGGTTGTTTTGATCAAGTGGGTTACCGATGCTCAATTGCTTGTAGGCAGAAGTAAGCGCTTCGGTTACTTTATCGTAGATAGAAGCGTGGATGATGAGGCGACGCGTAGATGTACAACGCTGACCTGCTGTACCGACTGCACCAAATACGGCACCCGGAACCACCATTTTGAGGTCAGCACTCGGTGCAATGATGATGGCGTTGTTGCCTCCTAACTCTAATAAAGAACGGCCCAAGCGTTGCCCAACTGCTGCTCCAACTGATTTACCCATGCGGGTAGAACCTGTAGCAGAAATTAAAGGTACGCGGGTGTCGTTGGCCATGAGTTTTCCGATTTCACCGTCGCCGATAACCAAACCAGAAACGCCTTCAGGCACACCATTAGCAGTAAAAACTTCTTCGGTAATGCGTTGGCAAGCAATAGCGGTAAGTGGTGTTTTTTCGGATGGTTTCCAAACACAAACGTCGCCACATACCCATGCAAGGGCGGTGTTCCAGTTCCAAACGGCTACAGGAAAGTTGAATGCAGAGATGATACCCACAACACCGAGCGGATGATACTGCTCATACATGCGGTGACCAGGGCGCTCAGAATGCATGGTAAGGCCGTAGAGCTGGCGAGACAAACCAACTGCGAAGTCGCAGATGTCGATCATTTCTTGTACTTCACCTAAACCTTCTTGTAAAGACTTACCCATTTCATAAGAAACGAGTTTGCCTAGTGGCTCTTTGTAAAAACGAATGCGCTCAGCCAACTGACGTACAATTTCGCCGCGTTTTGGAGCGGGAACTTTGCGCCATTCAACAAATGCAGCTTGTGCTTTTTCGATGACTTGATTGTATTCTGCGGCATTAGCCATAGTAACGTTGGCAATAACTTGTGCATCTACTGGAGATACGGAAGCGATGCTAGCGCCAGAGGTAGTAAGCCAGTTGGCGCCTGTAGAGGCTCCTTGGTTATTTTCTTGAATCCCTAATTGATTTAGAATTTCTTTGATTTCTGCTTGGAGTGACATAATGTGTTGATTTTAGGGCAAAGGTAGGGAATTTTTATTGTGTAACTTTGTAACATGAATGACCTTTCTCACGATCCTATTTGCGCGCTTGCAACTGCCAACGGCACTGGCGCAATTGCCGTTATCCGCGTGTCGGGCACTAGCGCAAAAGCACTCGTTTCAAAGACATTTTCCAAAGATTTGCAAGCACTACCCAGCCACACCGTTCACTTAGGCTGGATGCGCAGTGCAAGCGGCGAGCGCCTAGACGAAGTACTCGCAACACTCTTCGACAACGGCAAGAGCTTTACTGGCGAAGAAAGCGTAGAGCTCGCCTGCCATGGTTCACCTTATATCCAGCAGTTGCTTTTGCAGCGCTTGGTCGAGGTGGGTTGCCGCATGGCCGAGCCTGGCGAATTCACAAAGCGGGCATTTTTAAATGGCCGCCTAGACCTATCGCAGGCCGAAGCTGTGGCAGACCTCATTGCCGCGCAATCCAAACAAGCCCATCAAGTAGCCCTGCAACAATTGCGCGGCCGCTTTTCCTCGGAGCTGCAGCAACTCCGCGAACAACTCATCAACTTTGCGGCCCTTATCGAGCTAGAGCTCGACTTCGCCGAAGAAGATGTAGAGTTCGCCGACCGCAGCTCACTCAAGCAACTTGTTGCCGCAGTATTGCAAATGGTGCGTCGTTTAGCAGCTTCATTCGAGCTCGGTAACGCCATCAAACAAGGCGTACCAGTTGCCATTGTGGGGGCGCCCAATACTGGCAAAAGCACCCTACTCAATCAGCTCCTCGGCGAAGAACGCGCCATTGTTTCCAACATTGCCGGCACCACCCGCGACGTCATCGAAGAAGTACTCAATATCGAAGGCATTCAGTTTCGCCTCATCGACACCGCCGGCATCCGCCAAACCACCGAAACCATCGAAGCACTCGGTATCGAGCGCTCTCAGCAAAAAATCGAACAAGCCAAAATCGTCCTTTGCTTGGCCGACTCCGGCGACCTCAACAACCGCCAAGAAACCCAAGAATGGGTGCAGTCCTTGAAGACTTTACATCTGGATAAACATATTTTGTTGCTCTTGAATAAAGCAGATTTAAATGCGACTGCAAATCTAAATAACCAAGAGGAAGTATTACAAATCAGCGCACTTAACGGCGAAGGCATTCTTGAACTCAAAAACAAACTGGTCCAACTCACCCTCGGCGACTTCAGCATCCAAGACGAAACGATCGTCTCCAACGCGCGCCACCACGCCGCCCTCGAACTCACCGCCGCCGCCCTCAACCGCGCCCAAGCAGGCCTAGATGGCCAAACCACCGCCGACTTCATCGCCATGGACATCCGCGAAGCCATGCGCCAATTGGGGCACATCACGGGTCAGATTGATGTGGATACGGATATATTAGGGACTATTTTCTCTAAGTTTTGTATCGGGAAGTAATCCCCGCAAAACAGCACAAAATAGCACAAGCAATTTTCTTGTAAATCCAATAAAATCAACACTTTAAGGGCTATTCGTGTTGAAAAGTAAATTGTGTGTTTTTGTATCTTTTGGATAACCTTGTGGCACAAATCTGACACAGATGGGCACGTGTGCCACTCGTGTGCCACAAAAACGCTACAATGAACGTAAGTATTAAAGAAAGAAAAATGGAAGGTGGGAAAACAGCCCTGTATTTACACACCTTTATCAATGGAAAAAGACAACGAAAATCGTTGGAACTGACACTCTACACCAACCCCGAAAACACGGAGCAACGCAGAGAGAACAAAATGACGCTTGAATTGGCAGAAAGAATGCGCGCGCAAGCCTTGATAACCCTGCAAGACAAGAAGGCTGGAATCAACCGAAAGGATCATAGCAAAGACAACTTCGTGGCCTATTTTGAAAAGAAAGGATTGGAACGTTTTCATTCTACGGGCAACTATGGGAATTGGGACGGCAGTATGAAACAATTCATCAAGTGTTTTGGAAAAGTGGTTTCCATGGAAGAAATCGATTTGGAATTAGTGAGCAAATTCAAGAATTATTTGGAGTTCGAAGCAAAGACCAAGCACGGAACACCATTATCCCAAAACAGCCGACACACCTATTTCAATAAATTTAAAGCATGCGTTGGTTTGGCTTTTAGAGAAAAAGTAATCAAAGAGAATATTGCAGATTACATTGATAGTTTCAAGCAAGGAGAAACACATCGCGAACATTTGACCTTTGAAGAATTGGAGAAATTGGCAAAAACACCGTGTACGTATCCCAATTTAAAACATGCCTTTTTGTTCAGTTGTCTAACTGGAATGCGTTGGTCAGACATCAACACCTTACACTGGAAGCAAATTCGCCATTCGGAAAGCAATGGCTACGAGATTGTCTTTAAGCAACAGAAAACGGGCGGACAAGAATACCTACCCATCAATGATTCAGCATTTGACTTATTGCCCGAACGATACTTCCCATCCCGAATCCGACATTGATCAGATTCTAAAGGTTTCGGAAAATTATAAATATTCGTTCGAGGCTAGTAATGATG
>CANHBA010000156.1 GCA_947458985.1 Flavobacteriales bacterium | reverse complement strand
GTTGCTGAATGGCAAAGCCGATGTCTTCTATGCGGTTAGCGGTATTGGCTTGTTCGATGCCTAAATACAGGCATTCTTTGGTGACTTTACACAATTGTTTTTTCTCGTCACTTACGTTTCCTACTTCAAAAGTATAGGCGTGGTCGCCATAGTAGCCTTTATAGAAAGAGCCGCAGTCGACAGAAACGATGTCGCCATCTTGAATGGGTTTGTCGGTTGGCAAGCCGTGTACGACTTGTTCGTTGACAGAAATGAGGAGCGTGCTCGGGCAACCGTAAAGCCCCTTGAAGCCTGGAATGGCATTTTGGGTGCGGATGTAGTCTTCGGCGATTTGATCCAAGAAACGCGGAGTTACACCTGGCTTCATGTGCTGAGCTACCAAACCTAAAGTGCGGCTCACGATTTGCGCAGCTTCGCGCATGATTTCAATTTCTTGGGGCGTTTTGTAACGGATCATGAATTTATCTAAGAGAGACATGAGGCAAAGTTACCAAGAAATTGCATGGTGTCAATGCCATCTGCGTAATCTGTGAGTGTTGGGCATTGGGCCGAACCAAAAGGGAGGTGGTTGTGCCCAACAACACATTGAATTTGCTGTTGGTTTTCCTCGAGATAGGTCACCACTTCATTTTGATCGTTGTAGCGCTGGTAATGCAACACGCTAAGAGGCGAATGCAAGTCTTTGCTTTCCTTCAGCAAGACAAAATTGTTGTCGAGAATCGGGACTTGATTCATGAGATGCACCGCCTTGTTGTAGTCGTAGTTGTTGCCGTATTTTTTATGATTGATGACCTCAGCATAAGGCAAAATAGCTTCAAAAAAGCGATTGAGTTCAAAGTTTTCGGGGATCCATAATTGCGTCACGTTGCGGCAACCTCTGCCAAAATACTGAAAGATATCCTGCCCAAGTGCGGTCAGCTCTTCAGGTGTTTCGCTACCATTGAGAACGGCAATGGAAGTGCGGTGGCCTCTTAACAAGTGGGGGCGGTTCGAGAAATATTGCTTGAAATGCAGCATGCTGTTGTTAGAACCTGTGGCAATTACAGCCGAATAGTCTGAAAGTTTGCCGATCGCAAATGCAATGCGAGCTTGTAATTCGGGCTCAAAGAGGACGAGCATTTTGGCCAAGGCCGGCAGCAAACGCGCGTCTTCGCTACTGAGCTTGACCAACACTTTATTGCCAGAACAGAGGACGCAAAGAAAATCGTGAAAACCAACCAGCGGTAAATTACCGGGCAAAATGAGCGCAACAGTTTGTGGCTGCGTTGCGAAGGTGTAAGGAGCGAGCCATTGATCGAGTTGTGCTTGATCTAACCAGGCTGAAATTTCGCCAAAGGCATTTTTGATGACCTCTGGTGTAAACCAACCGTTGTGGTGCTGCTCTCTTTGAATGAGGTGGAGCAACGACTCCCATTCGGTTGTAGTACAAGTTAAAGGGCGTTGTTGGTCTTTGGCGATTGCAGCAAGGATGGTTCCGAGTGCAGCAAAAGCGGAGGTAATTTGGCTTCTTTCCACGGTGCAAAAGTACGCTTTTCTAAATTTTTTGTGGGCTAGCGCACAAAAGAATCGCTCAGTCGTTGTTATATTTGCATAAAAAATTGAATTATGGCCATCACGATCACCGACGAATGCATTAATTGTGGCGCTTGCGAGCCCGAGTGTCCTAACAATGCCATTTACGAAGGCGGCGCCGAATGGAAATTCGCCGACGGCACCACCCTCAAAGGCCTCATCCAAACGCTAGACGGCGAAGAAATACAAGCAGACCACGCTTTTGAACCTGTAAACATGGATGTCTACTACATCGCGCACGAAAAATGCACCGAATGTGTTGGCTTCCACGACGAGCCGCAATGCGCTGCCGTTTGCCCTGTAGACTGCTGCGTAGACGACCCTGACTACCGCGAATCCGAAGACGAATTGCTTGCAAAAAAGAATTTCATGCACTTGTAAGGTGTTGAAAAGCTTACTCCTTACACTCCTTTTTATTCTCGGAAGTACTGCGCTATACGCCGACAACGGCCGTGTTGTGCACCTTGCCTGGACAGAGAATAACGACGGCAGCATTCAAAATGCCGACAACCCCGAGCATGGTCTTTATTTTTTAGAACAACGCAATCAATTTCTCAACTACAAAGACCCTAACAACCCGTTTTTCAAAATTCGCTTTTCTTGGCTAGGCATCGACTGGACCATCGTTCATTTCATAGCCTTGCTCCTAACAATCATTATTCAAATACTCACTTTTAAACGCATCAACGCCCGGATGGCCGAAAGTCGTTTTTTCAAGCGTTGGTCTTATCGTTTTCTAAAGCTCTTTTTATGGGGTGCCGTCATTGCAGGCAATGCTGTAGCTATTTGGGCCATAGATTTCTACAACACCGAAATCCATTTTCGTTTTCATCAACTGACCGACTTCAAAAATGCAACGGTTGCTCGCCTAGACAAAGGCCGCAATGACCGCACTTACTTCCTTCCTAAAGAAAGTACGCGTATCCGTTTTCAATTGTACCGAAAAAACGACAACAAATGGCATACCCAAAGAGCTTTAGCCGTTTTGTATTTTGAACAAGATGAAGCAGGGGCCTTACACTACAAACACGACAAAAGATCTTACAAAGTACATCCAGATTCCTTGCGCAACAAAGCCAAAGAACAACTGATCGTCATTCGTCAAAACAGACCTAACAGGCCCGACACCACCCTGCTCTTTCAGGTTCAAAACCGTCAGATTGTGCCTTACCAGCACAAAAAAGACCGCGCTCAACGCATTTTATTATTCGTCAATGGCTATCGGCCTGTTTCAGCAGAGCAAGACCCTGAAAAAGCGCTGCAAGCCATCAATAGCAAAGGTCTTGAACGCCCAAGGTCCAAGAATTTAATTTACAGCTCGGATATTTTCGGCTATTGGCCACAAGAAAAGTTCATTGCAGGCGTACAAGCACGGTTTACACCCACCCGAACTTTATTTGCAGATGGCCACCACAGTGTGAGCACCTCCAATCATGGTTCCTTACTCAAATTTGTGAGTAGTGCGGCGCTCTATCCTCAGCCATGTGCAGGAGAACACCATTGTTCCACTACCCAAATTGCCAAGCAGCAAGAGGTCCGGACGTACAGCTTACTGGCCACCGCACCGAATTATAATGGTTTTAGAAAACGCTATGACGCAGGAAAGCAAGCTGGCCGTAATCTATTACAAGAACTTGCAAAAAATGGCAATGACCCCAAAAATGACACCCTCTACACGGTGAGCCATAGCATGGGACACGCCTATTTTTTGGGAATGGCCAGTGTACTGAAAGGAAGAATTCAGTTCGGGTCGTACTACGCGTTTTCACCTGAAAATCCGAAGGGAAAAACAATCAAAACCAGCAATTGGACCACAGTGTTTCAGTATGGAACCAAACTTTACGGTACGCAACGCCATGCACCTTGCCAACAAGATGGCGTAGCTCCACAATGGCGCATGAGTGGTTTAGCTCCTGCGGGTCACATTGGTTTTCCGAAGGCACTTAAAGCGCGCCTAGGTTACTTCAGCTCGCACTTTGTGGGCTATTACACGTGGGTATTTGATATTCCAAAAGGAAAACCTGGTTACCTCGGCCTAGACTAAAATCCTTTGAACTGATGGAGTAGCAATTCGATACGCGAAGCACCTACCGCGCCGTTGCTCCATTGTGCGTCGTGCACAGACATACCCTCTTTGCCATTGCAAATTTGCCGAATCTCTTGCTTGAGCCTGCCTTCGCCTGCCCCGTGAATCACAATAAATTTAGCATTTCGACGTTGCGCTTGCCCGTTACAAAAGTTTTTAAAGGCGTTGATCTGCGCCAAAAAGACGTCGTGAGCCGCAAGGTGACTTGGAATGGATAGTTCTTCTGAATGAAGGTCAATAAAGGGCAAGTTTCGTTCTTTTGAAACTTCTACTTTCTTTGAACCCGAAATGATTTTTGCTTGAAGATCTTTAGGAGCAATCTTGTCAATGTTGATCTGCTGGCGGGCCACGACCTCTTGTTTTAAATAACGGTAAGTAAAGCCAATTTCATCCTCGAGTACAAGGTGTTCTTTTTCAACAGAACATACTTTGAAAACGCCTGCTTCTCGCAATACGCCCACTTCTTGACCCACAAACCAACTCATTGAAATTTGAGTGCTTTGATGGGTGAAATACGCGAAACCACCCTACTTGGCAACAACAAAGCAACCATGCAAGTAGAGAAAGTGAGGGCGTTGATGAAAATAAAATTCCAGAAATTGAACTCGATGGGCACTGCGTCGAGGTAATATACTTCCGGATTGAGTTTGATAAACCCATATTGATATTGCAACCAACTCAGTGCAATGGCAAGGGTGTTGCCGATGAGCAAACCGCGCAGCAACAGATAAGCCGCTTGCCATAAGAAGATCCGCCTGATCGAACGGTTGTTGGCGCCAAGGGCCTTTAGCAAGCCCACAAAAGAAGTTCTGACCACAATTAAAACGAGCACCGCTGAACCTACATTAATAATTCCGATAATAAGCATTAAAAATATGATAATCAATACGTTAAAATCTAAAAAATGTAACCAAGAAAATAAATCAGCCTCCGTATCTTGAATGTTACTTACCTGCAACAAATGCTGATTGACTGGCCGCATTTCAACGGCATCTTTGAGTGCTTGCTCTACCTTTGGAAGCGCATCAAGATTGGAAACCGCCACTTCAAATCCTGAAATGAAATGACTGGTGGTTCCGGAGCCGTCTTTGAATATAAAACGCAGCGGCCCTTTTTGAGTGGCAAACACCTGCTCTTCCAAACCATCTACCAAACAAACTGGCGTTCCATTTTCAAGTTGCAAATCGGTGTAAGACAAGAGCCCAGGGGCCTTGATTTGAATTTGTGCACTATCGATGAGTTGTGCGAGCCCGTTGCTATTTTGATAGCGATAGGCGTAAACTTTGAGGGTGGTATCTTTCAAAGAAGTAAAGCCGTGTGCGGTATAGATGTCCTTACCTAAACCCCAATCAAATAACAAATTAGAGGCGTCTCCTTCGACCTCTACAGAAATTAAAAACGCGGCTTTGCCATTGAGCTTAGGGCGTAGTGAAATTTTAGTGCCGTTGTCGCTCATTTGCTGTACCAATGCTAAATTTCCGAAGAC
>CANHBA010000155.1 GCA_947458985.1 Flavobacteriales bacterium | reverse complement strand
GTTGTAGGCGCTGTTTCAGACACCACAAACGCGAATTAATCAAGAAGAGCAATGGAATTTCAAATCACCAAAAAAGCGAAAAACGTAGCATTTGGCCTGATGGGCTTTGGTGCGCTCCTTACAATCATCGGTGTTGCGCTTACTGCGTCAGATCACCATTTTCTGACTCGTTTCTTGGCTTCTGGCCTAATCAGCGGCTTCTTCTTTTTTGCTTTGGGCTTGGGAGCTCTTTTCTTCCTTTCCCTCAAATATGCGACTGAAACAGGTTGGTACGCCGCAGTAAAACGCGTCATTGAAGCAGTAGCTGGTTTTTTACCAGTAGGCATGATAATTCTCGGTGTGGTATTGTTAGTCATTACAATTGCTGATGGTGCCCACATCTATTCTTGGATGGACCCAGAAGTGAAAGCACATGATGAAGTAGTGCGTCACAAAGCAGCTTATCTGAATCCAATTTTCTTCTGGATCAGAACACTAGTTTATTTCACAACCTACTACTTATTCTACCGCGGTTTCAGAAATCGCTCTTTGGAAGAAGACAAAGTAGGCGGAACCGAAATCCACTTTAAAAACTACAGAAGAGGTGCACACTTCCTCATCTTCTTTGCAGTATTTAGTTCTACTTCTGCATGGGACTGGATCATGTCTATCGACGTGCATTGGTTCTCTACACTTTTCGGATGGTATACATTTGCGGGTATGTGGTGTTCCACAATGGTAGTGTTGGTACTAACTACACTTTACCTCAAGACGCTTGGTTACCTTCCAAATGTCAACGATTCTCACATCCACGACCTTGGTAAATGGACTTTTGCTACATCTTTCCTTTGGTCTTATATGTGGTTCTCACAATTCATGCTCATTTGGTACGCAAACATTGGTGAAGAGGTCGTTTACTTCCAACTACGTATCGCTGAGTTTAAATACCTTTATTTCGGTATGTTCATCATCAACTTTGCATTCCCAATGTTGATCCTTATGTCTCGTGATGCGAAGCGCAACGCAGGTATCCTCATGTTTGTTGGTCTCATGATCTTGACAGGTCACTGGTTAGATGTTTACATTATGATTTCAGCAGGAGCTTTGGGCGCTAACGCCACAATTGGTGCTTTGGAAATTGGAATGGCTTTGTTAATGGCAGGTGTTTTCATCTATGTAGTCCTTCGCAATCTTACAAAAGCACCGCTTACTCCTGTCAATCACCCATTCTTGGATGAAAGTAACCACCACGAAATTTAATTTGAAGACAATATAAAAAGTCATGGAAAATAAATTAATCATTTTACTTGTCATTGTTTTAGGCGCTATTGCTATTGCTCAATTAGTGCGTATCTATGAAATCTCTGCCAAGTTGCGCAAAACCGGAGAACACGAAATCTCTAGCCGAGACAACAATCTGAACGGCCGCATGATGTTCATCTTTATGTTGCTACTTTTTGGGTTCTTTATTTATTTGATGCAAGCTTACGGCTGGACTGGCCGTGGTTCTGCAGCTTCAGACGAAGGTGTTGAAATGGACTGGTTGTTAAACCTGAATTTTGTAATCGTTATTGCAATTTTCTTCTTTACAAATTTCCTTTTGTTTTATTTTACTTGGAAATATGTGAAGAAGCCAGGAGTCCCTGCTTATTACTACCCACACAATAATAAACTAGAGCTCATCTGGACAATCGTACCGGCAGTGGTATTAGCAGTCATTATCATCCTCGGTCTTCAAACCTGGAGTCACCTTTCTGGCCCATCAAAGCCAGAAGCTGAGAAAATCGAATTGTTTTCAAAGCAATTTGACTGGACTGCGCGTTATTCTGGCGCCGACAACACCTTGGGTCTTTACGACTACAAACTGACTTTAGACAACAATGAATTGGCCCTTTTGACATCAAATACCATAGATTCAGCCTTGAACAACATGTTCAACAGTGCAACTGGTATCCGCAGTCTTCAAAAGTTGTTGAACAACCGCGACACCATCTTCAGTGACTCTACTATGAATGTCTTGAAAATGGACCTTTCTAGAAAAGAAAGACTCTATCGTTTTCTTACTCAAATGAAGCAAAACCACAATCCAAAATTGGATGCAAGTGCTTGGGACGACATCATTCAAAAAGACACGCTGTATTTGTGTAAAGGTCAAGAGTATGAAATCGCTTTGCGCGCAAAAGATGTCATTCACTCTGCTTACTTCCCGCATTTCCGCGCACAAATGAATACGGTACCTGGTATGGCAACCCGCATGAAGTTCACGCCAAACAAAACTACCAAAGAAATGCGTCAAGAGAAGAACGATGAAAACTTCAATTACATCTTGATGTGTAACAAAATTTGTGGTGGTGCACACTACAAGATGAAAATGATTGTAGTAGTTCTTGATAAGTCGGCATATAAAAAATGGATGGACGGCAAGAAAAAAGCAACTTTCAAAGATCAATACTTCCCTGTAGCGGCAGCCCCAGCAACAGCGACGCCGGCTGATACCACAGCAGTAACAATGAATTAATTTTTTAGAAACGATAAAAAAATAAGTAATGGCTTCACACGACGCACACGCACACGGACATCATGAGGATCACCACCATCATGAGGAGCATTTTATCTCTAAATACATCTTTTCGCAAGATCACAAAATGATCGGAAAGCAGTTCTTAATGACTGCTGTCTTCATGGGTCTTGTGGCAATGATGCTGTCCATTTTATTCCGTATACAAATTGCTTGGCCAGGCGAAAGCTCTGATTTCCTTTCTTTCTTTTTAGGTGAGAAATGGGCACCAAACGGTGTTTTAAAGGAAGACATGTATCTTGGTTTGGTTACCATTCATGGTACTATCATGGTATTCTTCTTGTTGACAGGTGGTTTATCTGGCACGTTCTCTAACATTCTCATTCCATTACAATTAGGAGCTCGCGACATGGCTTCTGGCTTCCTTAATATGCTTTCCTATTGGATGTTTGCGATGTCATCAATTATCATGTTGATCTCCTTGTTTGTAGAGTCAGGGCCTGCAATGGCTGGTTGGACAGTTTATCCGCCGCTTTCTGCCTTGCCACAAGCTGTTTCAGGTTCAGGTTTGGGTATGACACTTTGGTTGGTATCCATGACCATCTTTATTGCATCTTCTTTGATTGGTTCCCTCAACTACATCGTTACGATCATCAACTTGCGTACACAAGGCATGACCATGACACGCATGCCATTAACAATCTGGGCGTTCTTTGTAACGGCCATCTTAGGTGTCCTTTCCTTCCCAGTTCTTTTGTCGGCAGCGTTGCTATTAACTATGGACCGCCTAATGGGCACATCTTTCTACCTTTCTGATATTATTGTCGGAGGTGAAATGCTCACCAACCACGGAGGCTCACCAATTCTTTATCAACACTTATTTTGGTTCTTGGGTCACCCTGAGGTATACATTGTATTGTTACCAGCACTTGGTTTGTCTTCAGAAATTATTGCCACGAATTCACGCAAACCAATCTTTGGTTACAAAGCCATGATCGGTTCTATCTTAGCAATTGGTTTCTTGTCCTTTATTGTATGGGGTCACCATATGTTTGTGACCGGGATGAATCCGTTCTTAGGAAGTGTATTCGTATTCACCACCCTCTTAATTGCCATTCCATCTGCTGTAAAAGTATTTAACTACATCACGACACTCTGGAAGGGTTCACTCGTCCTGACACCAGCAATGCTATTTGCTATTGGTTTGGTATCAACGTTCATCACGGGTGGTGTTACCGGAATTATCTTAGCTGACTCTGCATTAGATATCATGTTACACGATACCTACTTTGTTGTGGCTCACTTCCATATAGTAATGGGAATGTCAGCTGTATTTGGGATGTTCGCAGGTGTTTACCATTGGTTCCCTAAAATGTTCGGCCGCATGATGAATACCCGTTTAGGTTATGCGCATTTCTGGGTTACCTTAATTGGCGCTTATGGCGTATTCTTCCCGATGCACTTTGTTGGTTTAGCAGGTGCCCCGCGTCGTTATTATGACTACTCATCTTACAGTGAGTTTGACAACAATTCATTTGAATTAATGGTTGACCTCAACCAGATTATTACAGTCTTTGCAATTATTGCTGCAGTTGGTCAGGTGCTCTTCTTGTTTAATTTCTTCTACAGTATTTTCAGAGGCCCTAAAGCCCCTCAGAATCCTTGGAATTCTACAACACTCGAGTGGACTACACCAGTTGAACACATTCATGGCAACTGGCCTGGTGATTTACCAACTGTTCACCGTTGGCCTTATGACTACTCTAAGCCGGGTGCATCACAAGATTTCATCACGCAAATTACGCCACTCGAAGAAGGCGAAGAAGAACATTAGTCTTCAAATTAAACTATATAAAAAGGCCCGATATTTCGGGCCTTTTTTGTTGTATCTACTATCGGAAGGACGATGAAAATAAATTGAAAAGTAACCGAATGACTTGCTATGTCGATAAGATGCTAGGACCCTTGATACGAACATCTTATGTATCAAGCAATGCAAGGTTAGCGTTCCATATCTAATTCTCTCGATACGACCTCAAGCTCTTTGTAAAATTCAGGCCCAAAAGCTCTTATAAGTGGCTCTTTCAAGAATTTGTACACTGGCACGTCTAATTGCTCACCGCAAGCACAGGCAGGTTCACAGATGTCCCATTTTTCATAATTGAGAGCAGTGTATTCGTTGAATTGTTTGGTTCGGATAGGGTAGAGGTGACAGGAGATGGGTTTGATAAAATCAATTTGGCCTTCTCTGTGCGCTTTTTCAATGGCGCATTTTGCGGTGTTGGTTTGGTCGAAATAGACAAACGCACATTCTTTGCCATTCACTAAGGTTGTAGCGGGTTCATAATCGTCGTCTTCGTAAACGACGCCCTGCGCTTCAATAGCTGCAATGCCTTCCGGCCGCATGTATGGGAGTACTTTGTCTAGATTGGCCTCAATAATGTCAACTTCTTCTTTTGTAACCGGAGCGCCCCCGTTTCCTTCAATACAGCAAGCACCTTTGCACGCGTTTAGGTCGCAAACAAATTGTCGTTCAAAGATTTGGGTAGAGACGATTTTATCTTGTATTTCTATTAACATTCCACAAAGATACACGATGATTTTGTGGATTAATTTAAAATCTGTATATTTGCATCACATTTGTAGAT
>CANHBA010000154.1 GCA_947458985.1 Flavobacteriales bacterium | reverse complement strand
TATGAATACGAAATCATCGAATAGCGCACACGGAGAAATCGAAACAGCGTTTAAAACTATCTTATCCTTTGATAATGAGCAGGATCAACTCGAATTAGAGGCAAAGATAATAATGGCCAAGTTTTTAGAAAAGATTCAAGAAATTGCGGCTCAAAAAGGGCTCAAAAAGAAAGATTTAGCCCAAAAAATTGGTACTTCAGCGAGTTACATCACACAGCTATATAGAGGTCATAAACTTTTGAATTTAATGACGTTAGCAAAGTTTCAGAGCGCCTTAGATATTGAATTTGACATTGCAATAAAAGGATCTGAACAGATTAAAAATCCTGTCAACGAGGAAAATATCGAAGTTTATTCAAAGACTAGATATGCGTCTGATAGATCCGGAGAGTTCTCTAAACGTCCTCAGCACTGAAGATAGTCAAAGGATAAATACCCCATCGAAATCATTACAATTGCCACATATCCTATCTTGATATTTGTATTGTTTGCTTTTTAGCCAACAACGCCAAGGGAAAAATGGCAAGAACGAAAAGGATGATGAGTAGGATTTGCATGTTGTAAATGTAAGGTGTTTTTGTTTCAATTTACTCGCTTGAGCTCGAAAACAAAAAAAGCCAGCCTTGCGGCTAGCTTTTGAATACTTTGGCGGAGAGAGAGGGATTCGAACCCTCGATAAGCTTTAGACCTATACACACTTTCCAGGCGTGCTCCTTCAACCACTCGGACACCTCTCCAGGTATTTTGTGGAGTGCAAAGATACAAAGCTTTTTTGATTCTAGGAAACTAGACGCATGCGCAATTGAATCACGATCGCTGAAAGGAGCGTGATACTACCAATTGCGAATATAGCGGTATTTACAGACCAAAAATCGGCGAGGAGGCCGGTGAGGATGGCGCCCACTGCGTAGCCGAGGTCTCGCCAGAGGCGATACACGCCTATACTTTGGGCGCGCTGGCTCGGGTGGGTGTTGTCTGCGA
This sequence comes from Flavobacteriales bacterium, assembly GCA_947458985.1. Classification (GTDB taxonomy): domain Bacteria; phylum Bacteroidota; class Bacteroidia; order Flavobacteriales_D; family Crocinitomicaceae; genus UBA952. The sequence goes on along the minus strand of CANHBA010000154.1, from coordinate 4,183 downwards.
TGGCTGCTAAAAATGTGGGGTAAACCACCGCAGTGCCGAGCCCGAGCACGACGCTAAGGCTTGCGAAAGCAAAGAAGGTTTGTGCCCAAATGAAGCCAAGAATGGCGCTGCCTTGCAAAAGCATTCCCCAAAATAAAAGTGATTTTTTAGGGAATTTATCGGCGAGTTTCCCCGTAAATAATTGGCTGAGGCCCCATACGCTTGGGTAAATGGCAATGATTTGTGCAAGTTCTGCTATTGAAAAACCTTTACTTAGTAAGAGCATGGGGAACAAACCCCAGATCATGCCGTCATTGAGGTTATTGACCAAGCCCCCTTGGCTTATACTACCTAAGTTGGGATTTTTCCAGGTCGTTTCTTTGAAAACATTCGAAAGTAAAGGAACATTGCTATTTTCACTTTCGAGTTGGACAAAGCCGCGTGTATCTTTCACAAGAAAAATGCTAGTAAGCAATCCAAGAATAGAAAGAAGAATACCAATATAAAAACTGTACGGACGAATTCCGTACGAATTGGCAATACTGGCGCTTAAGAACGCTACTGCTCCAACAGCGAGATAGCCAGCTGCTTCATTGATACCCATGGCGAAGCCGCGGTTTTTGGGCCCTACCAAATCGATTTTCATGACCACCGTACTGCTCCAGGCCAGGCCTTGGTTGATTCCTAAGAACACATTGGCAAAGATAATCCAGGACCAACTAGGTGCGTAAATCAAAAGGAAGGGAACAGGCAGGGCAAATACCCAGCCGATCACAAGTAATTTTTTGCGTCCGTATTGATTGGCAAGTGCGCCTGCAAAATAATTGGTGAGCGCTTTGGTAATCCCAAACACGACAATAAATGAAAGAATAGCGGTTTTAGCAGCGAGGTGAAATTCTATTTCGGCTAATTTCGGAAGAATACTACGCTCCATACCCACCATGCCGCCTACAAAAGCGTTGACCAAAACAAGTAAACTAAATTGTTGCCAATTTTCTTTGAGGCCGAGTTTTTTTACGCTCATTACATCAACAACAAGCCAATCGAGAAATAAATGAAGATGCCGATGACGTCGTTGAGGGTGGTTACAAACGGGCCAATGGCTAGGGCTGGGTCAATTTTGTAGCGGTTCAGGATCATCGGGAAGAGCGTTCCAAAAATAGCGGCAAATAAAATCACGGTAAATAGCGACAAACTCACTACAACGCCTAAATGGATATCTACAAAAACGGTAGCGACTAAAAAGATGAGGCTTGAGAGGATGAGCCCGTTCATAAGGCCAACGCTTCCTTCTCTGATCAATTTTGGTAAAATTCTACCGAGGTCTTTGTCGCCTCTTGCCAATGATTGCACAACAATTGCCGAAGATTGCACGCCTACATTACCACCCATTGCGGTAATTAGTGGAATAAAGAAGGCCATAGCTGGTATGGCGGTAATACTGGATTCAAAATTGGAGATCACTTTTGCGCCAATGGTGCCGCCAAACATGGCGATGATCAGCCAAGGCAGGCGAGAGAAACTCAATTTCCAAATAGGCGCATCGGAATCGACTTTGTCGGAGATACCAGTTGCCATTTGGAAGTCTTTGTCGGCTTCTTCTTTAATGTAGTCCACGACGTCGTCGAGGGTAATGCGGCCAACCAGTTTGTTTTGGTAGTCGACTACCGGAACCGAAACGAGGTCGTATTTTTCCATGACCTTAGATACCAACTCAGCGGTGTCACTGGCTTTGACAGAAATGATTTTTTTACTTTGGTAAATGCTGCCGATTTTAGTGCGGGCATTGGCAAAAAGCAGGCGTTTGAGCGAGAGCACCCCAAGGAGGTGTTCGTCGTCGTCAACAACAAAGATATTATAGACTTTTTCTACGTCTGCGGCTTGCTTACGAAGTTCGATAATGGCGCGATTTACGGGCCATTCTACGTTGGCCTGAAAGAATTCTTTTTGCATGAGCCCCCCTGCGGTGTCGTCGTCGTAGTTGAGGAGGTCGACGATGTCTTCGGCAGCTTCGTCGTCTTCCATGTGGGAGATGACTTCCTGGATTTTGTCGTCGGGGAGGTCACCGAGGATGTCGGCGGCGTCGTCGGAGTCGAGGTTTTCGAGCTGATCGGCCATCTCTTTACTAGAGAGAGAGGCCAAGAAGCGGTCGCGGACTTCTTCTTCAAGCTCCATTAAGATATCGGCCTGGGTGTCTTCGTCTACCATGAAGTAGATGAATTTGGCTTCGTCGTTGGTGAGCTTATCGAGGATTTCGGCGATTTCGGCGTAGTGGAGTTCTAAGACTTGCTCTTGTATCCAAAGTTCGTCTGCCGCGACAATTTTCTGACGCAGTTCGGCAATAAATTCTTTGGTTAACTCAAAACGCACCGGCTTCTTTTTGACAAAGATACGGAATTGAGTTGCAAAGGTTTTAACGCAAGGTTAAGTTCTGGCCGAATTAGTCGTGACAGAGGCCTTCTACTTCATGAAAGATATCGTGCGCTTTGGTAATTTTATCTAACAAAAGTGCATTTTGAGCCTCGATATTTTTGCTTGGCTTCTGCACTAAAGTATGGATTTCCAAACATTGTTTTTCAAGACGGGTAAGGGCTTCCTGAACGCGTTCGTTGTTGGCAGATGTAGGCGGCGTTGAATTTTTTAGTAAGATCGCTTTGGCGTAGAGTTCACCGCTTCGTGTGCGCAAAGGAGCAAAGTTCTTTTCTTCTGCAGGATGAAAAGTTTGCGCCATGACTTTATGAAAATCTTTGATAGCCAACCAGTTGTCTTTTTCTAATTCTTTTAAAAGAGGATCCGTAAGCGCAGCAGCGTATTTATCTGAAACAGCCCCCCAGTTGATGAGGTTCCAAATGCCACTGAGGTAATCAGCGCGCTTGTTTTGGTACTTTAGATAATAAGCATGTTCCCAGACGTCAATGCCTAAAATTGGAATGCCGCGCTCTTTACTGACATCCATGATCGGGTTGTCTTGATTGGCGGTACTATAAACAGCAAGCTTTCCTTCAGGGGTTACAACCAACCAAGCCCAACCGCTGCCAAAACGAGTTGTAGCTGCAGCATTAATGGCCGCTTTCACAGAATCTATACTTTTAAACTGATTGACAATAGCGGTTTCTAACTCTTTGGAAATCGTTTTTTGAGCAGCTTTAGGCGCTAAAATATCCCAAAACAGACTATGGTTGTAATGACCACCTGCGTTGTTGCGCACGGTTGCTGAACGAAAACTCGCATACATAAGAAGGTCGTTCATACTGATTTTTTCCATTGCGGTACCGGTAATTGCCTTGTTGAGGTTATTGACGTAGGCTGCGTGGTGCTTACCGTGGTGAATTTCCATGGTTTGTGCATCGATGAATGGTTCGTAGTCTGCTAGACCAAAAGGTAAATTTGGCAGGTTGTAGACTTGCGCTGAGGCAAAGAAAGAAAATAGGGTCAAGAAGGGAAGTAAAAAAAACAGCGGTTTCATAAGTATTTGTTTGAAGTGTAAAATTACCTCATCTTGCTACGGCCACTTGTTAAAGGCTCGTTAAATATTCTGCAAATCGACCATGCGCATGGCAATAAATGCCTTGAGTACGCGCTCTCCCACGTTTGGCACCTCTACATGAATGAGGTAGATACCCGAAGCAACAGGAATGCCGGCGTGGTTGGTGAGGTCCCAATCTTGGAAGGTCATGGGGCTGTCTTTTTTAATGTTGCGAATCAGTTTGCCGTTAGAAGAATAAATACGGATCTGGCACTTTTCAGGCAAGTTCGTGATTTTGATACGGTTGTCTAGTTTGTTGCGCTCATACTCAGAGAATGCATAGTAAGGATTAGGCACCACATTGATGAGGTCTAGCGCTTCTCTAAGCATGTCTTGTGAGCCAATCTGTGTGGCAATCTGATCCATACTCCAACCATACATTGGCTTACCTGCGTTTTCACCAGTACCTGTAAAGTTCTTGTATTCTTTGTTCACACGCAAACGGATGGTCACGTCTGTAGACAGCAATTCTTGGTCTGGTGCCAACATTGGGTAGGCAATCCAGGTCAAAGAACCGTAAAGCTCGCGTTTGGCAGCAGAGCTGTTGGCCTCAACTTCTAAGTATTTAGTGTAGGCCATGTTGCCACTGTTGTTTTCTGCAACTGCTGGGTTGTAGGCAGGGAAGTTGAAACCTGAGTTAAAACCGTTGGTACTCGCTTGATTGTAGCTGAATACGTA
>CANHBA010000153.1 GCA_947458985.1 Flavobacteriales bacterium | reverse complement strand
TCTAATAGCGGTGTCGAACTGGCCTATGGTCAGGAGGTTTTTTATTTCATCAATGGCGATAAACGCAAAAAAGCGCTCTTATTCGTTGTTGGCGATCAATTCAAAGAAGATGAAGTTTTGGAAATCAATCAATTGATCGAAGAAAAGAAAAAAGCACTCAAGAATCCATAGTTTTTGTAATTTTCAGGGATGAAGTACTTGGCTAAACTCCTTCTCCTCTTTTTATTAACTATTGGTACTTTGAGCGCTCAGCCCGAGTTGCACCATGCACTTTCTTATAATATCCGCTACGATGGTCATTCTGACCTAGCGCCTGATTGGTCGAAAAGAATAGCGCCTATTGTTGCGCAGCTTCAAAGCGCACGACCTACTATAATTGGTTTTCAGGAGGTCTTGAAAAATCAACTTGACGACCTTAACAAGGCACTTCCCTCCTTTCGTGCGGTTGGTGTCGGTCGAGACGACGGCAAAGCGGCGGGTTAGTTTGCGCCTATTTTTTTCGATACCACGCGTTATCTCTTGCTACAAAGTGGCACTTTTTGGCTTTCGCCCACTCCAGATATGCCGTCAAAGGGCTGGGATGCCGCACTCAATAGAATTTGTACCTATGCACTGTTGCAAAGTAAATACGACGGCAAAAAACTATGGGTTTTGAATACGCATTTCGATCATGTCGGTGAAGATGCGCGCTTGCATTCAGCGCAACTGCTTATTGAAAAATTTGCGGAATTTACCCAAATAGTCAATGCGCCTATGTTGCTATTAGGAGATTTCAATGCGGAGCCGGATAGCCCTATTTACCTCCTACTCAAAGCGTCATTTCAAGATTTATCCTGTTCGAAGAGACATCGAGAACTTTGTTCAGAACCTACTTTTAATGCGTTTACCTTGACGGCATCCGACGATAAGATCATTGATTATTTTTTTGGAAGTCCAGGTATTGTTTCGATTCAATTTAAGGTACTTAAAGAGCACTTCGATCGCTCCTATCCTTCGGATCATTTCCCGCTCGAACTTACCTTTCTTTCCTTATAAATAATTTCTATTTATATATAAACACTATCGATGCTGTCGATTGATTAACTGTGTTACTTTTGAAGCAATCATTAATCTTGAAGACATGAAAAAAGTTTATTTACTCTTGAGTTTTGGCTTGGCCTTGAACCTCGCTGCTCAAAAAGGAAAGAAAAACGCACCACCTCCACCACCACCACCGCCAGGGCAGTGTCCTGTGATGCACGGCGCCACTCCACCTCCACCGCCTGCTCCAGGTTCACATACCAATCCAATGGTGAATCCGAACGGAACCACCAACAGAGACTGGTGGCCAAATCAGCTCGACCTCACCATTTTACGCCAACATTCTGAACTATCGAATCCGATGGGCGTTGGTTTTGACTACGAAAAAGCTTTCTCAACGCTAGATTATTTTGCTTTGAAAGCAGATATCAAAAAAGTTTTGACAGAATCTCAAGATTGGTGGCCAGCCGACTTCGGTAACTACGGTCCTTTATTTATCCGAATGGCATGGCACAGCGCAGGTACCTATCGCACCGGCGATGGTCGCGGAGGATCATCTGCTGGGCAACAACGTTTTGCACCACTCAATAGCTGGCCCGATAACGGAAACCTCGACAAAGCGCGTCGTTTGCTTTGGCCGGTGAAGCAAAAATATGGCAACAAAATCTCTTGGGCCGACCTCATGGTATTGGCTGGTAATGTGGCTTTAGAAGAAATGGGCTTTAAAACCTATGGTTTCTCAGCTGGCCGTGCCGATGTATGGGAACCAGAACTCGATGTTTATTGGGGGAAAGAAGCTAAATGGCTCGATGACAAACGCTATGCGGAGGGTCGCCTTTTAGAAAATCCGCTTGCAGCAGTTCAAATGGGCTTGATCTATGTAAATCCAGAAGGGCCTAACGGCAATCCAGATCCACTGTTGTCTGCCAAAGATATCCGCGAAACTTTTGGCCGCATGGGAATGAACGACGAAGAAACCGTTGCGCTCATTGCTGGTGGCCACACCTTTGGCAAAACACACGGCGCTGGCCCAGCAAGTCATGTTGGAAAAGAGCCTGAAGCTGCAGACATCGAAGAACAAGGTTTCGGCTGGACCTCCACCTATAAAAGCGGAAAAGGCAAAGACGCCATCACTTCAGGCTTGGAAGTCACCTGGACCTCCCAACCTACCAAATGGACCCACGCTTACTTCCAGATTTTATTTGGCTACGAATGGGAACTCACAACAAGCCCAGCTGGCGCCAAGCAATGGGTTGCCAAAGATGCCGATGCGTTTGTCCCAGATGCTTTTGATCCGAACGTGAAACACAAGCCAACCATGCTCACCACCGACTTGGCGCTGCGTTTTGACCCTATTTACGGGCCTATTTCTAAAAAATTCATGGAAGATCCAAAAGCGTTTGAAGAAGCCTTTGCCAAAGCTTGGTTCAAGCTTACACACCGCGACATGGGCCCAAGCAGCCGCTATTTAGGTCCTGAAGCACCAAAAGAAGACCTCATTTGGCAAGATCCAATTCCTGCACTGAACCATGCGGTAATTGATGTTTCAGATATAGCTACTTTAAAAGCACAAATTTTGAAATCGGGTCTTTCTGTAAGTGAGCTCGTGGAAACCGCTTGGGCTTCTGCATCTACTTATCGTGATTCTGACCGCCGTGGAGGTGCCAATGGCGCGCGTATAGCTTTAGAGCCGCAGCGCAACTGGGCAGTCAACAACCCTACACAACTTACAAAAGTCTTGACTGTATACGGTCAAATTCAAAAGGACTTCAATGCCAAGGGCGGCGCCAAGAAAGTTTCTTTGGCAGACCTCATTGTCTTGGGTGGCGCCGCAGCGCTCGAGCAAGCTGCAAAAAACGCTGGTGTTGCTGCAAATGTTCCATTTGTTCCAGGACGAATGGATGCTACACAAGCGCAAACAGACGTGAATTCTTTTGCTGTACTCGAGCCAATGGCTGACGCCTTCAGAAACTACAAAAAGACCCAGTATACTTTGACCACCGAAGAACTCATGGTAGACAAAGCGCAATTGCTCGGATTAACCGCTCCAGAAATGACTGTGCTAGTCGGCGGAATGCGTGTTTTGGGCACCAATTTTGACGACTCTAACAAAGGTGTGTTTACGGCTAATACAGGTGCCCTTTCCAACGATTTCTTTGTCAATTTACTCGACATGAATATCGTTTGGAAGCCAATAGATGCCAACAAAGAAATCTTTGAAGGCCGCAACCGCACAACCGGTGCTTTGGTATATACAGCAACTAGAGCTGATTTAATTTATGGTTCAAACTCGGAATTGCGTGCTCTTGCCGAAGTGTATGGTAGCGCTGATGCCAAAGAGAAATTCATCAAAGATTTTATCGCAGCTTGGGATAAAGTCATGATGGCCGACCGTTTTGAATTGAAATAATGACGCAATGCTAATGCAGCCATTTCAAACCAAGTGCGATACCTACTAAAGCGCAAAATGCTGCTATAGCGCTCAATGCATTTGGAAGTTCGAAACTAAATGCGGTGCGCAAAATTGGAATGGCAAGTACAGCAAATAATGCGCTTAAACTTAAAATCAGGATGGATTTAGTGATCCATCCTGATTCTTTTAATACCTGCCAACTCGATTTTGTTCGAGAAAGCGTGTGTAAAATCAAAACCAAATTGGCACACACCAGCAATGAAAAACTCAGTGAACGTTGCTGCGCATCGTTTTGTTGCTGTTGCAAACCAATGAGATAAATTATAAAGACGCCAACAAAGACCACAAGACCATAGCTCAAGCTTTTTAAAATGCTTTTTTTGTCGATCAGTTTGGTTTGAATGGCAATTGGAGGCTTGTTCATGAGGTCTACTTCTTTAGGTGCGCTTTCAAAAGCCAAGGCACATGCCGGATCAATGATCAGCTCCAAAAAGGCAATATGAAAAGGCAATAAAAAAATAGGCATATTGCTAAACAAAGCAGGTAAAATACACAAGCCAATTATAGGAATGTGAATGGCCACAATATACAGTAAGGCATTCTGTATTTTATTTAGGAGGTGTCTGCCCATTTCAATGGCTTGAACAATTTCTGTAAACTGATCCTTCAGCAACACTAAAGAAGCGGCCTCTCTAGCTACATCAGCACCTTTTTTACCCATTGCTATCCCTACATCAGCCGCCTGAAGCGCAGGCGCATCATTGATGCCATCTCCAATCATGGCAACCACAATACCCTTTTCTTGTAACAAACGCACTACTGCTAATTTTTGAGCAGGGAGAATCCGAGCGAAAATGGCAGTGTGCATTGCGTTTTGGTAGCTGAGTGCTTTTCCCGATTTTTCTAATTCCTGTCCATTGATCAGCTCAAGAGGTTTGAGAAAACCGGCCTTTAGGGCAATAGAGTTGGCTGTGAGTGGGTAGTCGCCCGTCATCATCATGAGTCGAACCCCCGCTTTTTGGAGTTTTTGCACTGCAGCTTTAACGCCAGGTCTAATTGGGTCCTCAAACCCTAGAAATCCAACAAATTCAAATTCAAAATCATCGATGGTTTTAGGTACTTTCTGATAATGGTATTTCGCTCTTGCAAAACCTAGCAGTCTTTGACCAGTGCTTGCCATTAGATTGAGTTGGTCTAAAATGGTTTGTTGTAAGGCAGTTTCGATTTTACAATGTTTCAAAATGGTTTCGGGTGCACCTTTGCTATATACATTATAGGAGTCTCCATTCATGTGATACAGGTGAGTCATTGCAAAACAAGAACTGCTCATCGGATAAGTGTGTACAAGTTTAAATCTTTTGAGTTTTACGCGCGGATACCTTTTGCGGATGGCGTCTTCCATGGCGTCGTGGCTAAAGATCGGTGTGGCTAAGCTTGCAGTTTGTGTTAGATCGTTAACCGCTTTTTCGGTTTCAACACTTGTCCAAAAGCCATCTTTAAAGGCGTATGCCAGCGTACTCTTTACGGTCATTTTATTCTGTGTAAGTGTGCCCGTTTTGTCGGTGCAAAGCACAGAGATAGAACCGAGTGCCTCTAGCACAGAAATTCGAGATGTCAAGACGTTTTTTTGAGCGAGACGCCAAGCTGCTAAACTGAAAAATAGCGTCAGAACCATCGGAAATTCTTCGGGCAATATAGCCATAGCCGTAGAGAGCCCATTGAGAATAGCTTGAAGAAT
>CANHBA010000152.1 GCA_947458985.1 Flavobacteriales bacterium | reverse complement strand
CCATGACAGGCGACGTAGCAGAATTTGCAACGCGTCCGGAAATATACGGTGGTTTGGGTATCCAGCCATTTACCTCCATGATAGGTTACCAAATTGAAGGACAATATGTAGGCACAGAAAATTTCTCTGCTTTGGTTGAAGGGATTATTAATATTTCAGGCTTAGAGCAAAGTCAGTTCATTCCTTCTTTTTCATTATTGAATGGGTTCCGTTTTGGTAAAGCAAATTGGGAATTCGCTTTCGGCCCTCGCTTTGGGGTTAAATCTACTTCAAATGGCTATTTAGATACAGATGGTTTGTATGGCGCTCAAGGTGGATACTATACGCAACAAGAGTGGTTGGCCTCTGGCGGAAAAGAACTCCTTTCTACAGGTGAAATTATTCTAGAGCCTTTTGGTGGTTTCACAGAGCATTTTGACAAAGAAGGTTCCAAACGATTGGCAACTTCTTTCTTAGTTGCTTTTGGCCGTACTTTTCAAGCCGGCGCATTGAATATTCCAGTGAACTTATTCTACAGCTCACAAAAAGGTGGTGGCTTTGTTGGCGTGAATATGGGCTTCAATGTTCAAAAAAGCAAACAACCAATTAACAAGCAAAGTCCGCAACGTTATTATTAAAATGACGTATAAGCCCCAAAAAAATCAAATATGAAAACACGCACATTGTTTCAAATGTGTTTCACATTAGCGCTCTACTTCTTCGGAAGTCAGAGCGTTTTTGCGCAAACACCTAGTACAACAGCACCAACAACAGACACCACCAAATATCTTGTGGTGAAGAACGATGGCAACGAATACGTTGGTCTTATTCTTTCTGACGACGGTCGAGAGGTACTGATTCAAACTACATCTTTAGGAAAAATTTATATTCCAAAAAGCGATATCAAATCTATGCGACCGCTCGATTTAATAGAGGATGTCAAAAAAGGAGAGTTCAACAGCGCAGGTGTATTTACAACACGCTATCAGTTCACGACCAATTGTTTCCCGATCAAAAAAGGGGAGAACTATGCCATGGTTAACCTGTATGGCCCAGAGGTTCATTTTGCTGTCCACAAAGACTTTTCAGTGGGCGTGATGTCTACCTGGATAGGTTCACCACTGGCCCTAGCCTTGAAATATACCCGCGGCACACCCAATCCAAAAATTAATTATGGCGCAGGCGCGCTCATCGGGACCTCTGGATATTTGAATTCAGGCCGTGGTTTTGGCGGTTTATATTGGGGCATGATCACCTACGGTGACCGCCGCACGAATGTGACTTTATCTGTTGGTTATGGGCACTTTAATGACGGGAATAGCTACAACCCGACAGTTTATGAACCAGGAACTTATGTTTCTTTAGATGGATTTACGCCTTATATACCAACTGTAGACCTTCCAAATACGAATGGTAGATTTGTTGCCAGGGCACCAATAATTGGCCTTGCCGGGCAAACCAAAGTTGGTAAAAAAGCAAGTTTTATCTACGACTGTATGTTCATCATGGGGCGTACTAAAGAGACCGAACAAACCTTCGATTATATCTATGACAATGGTGGATGGTCGCTAGTGCTTCAGCAGGTGGTCGTCGGACCTTGGTCTCAAGGCTTTACCGACGAACAAAATTTATTTATCGTGATGCCGGGTATGCGTTTTCAGCGTTCAGATTCCAAGGCTTTTCAGATCAGTTTGGCAGGCGTAATTACCCAAGATATTTCCTTCCCTTTGCCAATGGCGAGTTGGTTTTATAAGTTCTAGGTCGGAATAAGTGTAATTACACTGAGTCTGTGTAATTTTACCTCAACTTAAAACTGAAAGCACATGAGCCTATTGCTCATCTTATTTATTTTTAAATCATGGTGGCTGTCTATCTTGGCAGCCTCCGTTTTTTTATTGCTAGTCCTTGTATTTATTAGGCGTCGGATTGAAACGTCTCGTAGAAATCAGGTTCGTCTTGAGGTCAAAATTGCAGAACGCACCAAAGAAATCCGCCTTCAAAAGACGAAGATTGAAGAGCAAAAGCGTTTGTTAGAGCAAGAAAAACACAAAGTTGAAGAACAACAAGCGCTTCTTCAAAAAGAAAAAGACCGCACTGAACAATGGCTGCTCAATACCTTGCCTTCTCAAGTCGTCATAGAACTCAAGCGCAATGGCAAAGTAAAAGCACAAGGTTTCAAGCAGGTTTCGATCATGTTTACCGATGTGGTGGGTTTTACACGCATCTCAGAATCCATGGCGCCAAGCCGGATTGTCTCGAAGCTCGATATGCTTTTTCAGAAATTTGATGAGATCATTCAGGCCAATAATCTAGAGAAAATCAAAACCATTGGCGATGCGTACATGTGTGCGGGAGGTGTGCCAGTTGAAAACTCGACCAATCCGATAGACGCCTGTTGTGCTGCCTTGCAGATCCAGGCGTTTATGGACAAACTCAAGTACGAGGCCATCGCCGACCACGAAGACTACTGGGAAATCCGCCTCGGCATCAACACCGGCCCAGTAATTGCCGGAATTATAGGAAATATCCGACTGGCTTACGACGTTTGGGGCTCTTCTGTCAATCTCGCACAGCGCATGGAGATGCTCGGCGAGCCGGGCAAGGTGACGATCACAGGCAATACCTTTCAGCAAATAGAACCTTATTTTGAGTGCGACTACAAAGGCAAGGCCCTCACGAAATCTCGCACAAAGGTCGATATGTATGTGGTGCAGCGCATCAAACCTGAACTTTCTATCAATGGAGAAGGGCTCATCCCCAATTCTCGCTTTGAGGAAATCAAAAAATTACACCATTACAGCTCGATCAAATACTACAAAACGGAACATCATGTGATGGGTATTCTAGAAAAAAACCTAGCACCGAGTCTTTATTACCACTCCATTAACCACACCAAAGACGTGGTCAAATCAGTGGAGCGCATTGCCTTACTAGAGGGCGTAACAGACGAAGGCCTTTTCTTGCTCAAAACAGCTGCTATTTTTCACGATGCGGGCTTTATTGAACAATACGACCACAACGAGGCAATTGGTGCGCGAATGGCACAAGAAATATTGCCAAAGTATGGTTATACAGAGCAACACGTCAAAACAATTGTAGAACTGATCCACGTTACTCAAATTCCGCACAAACCAATCAATAAGCTGCAAGAAATCATCTGCGATGCCGACCTCGATTATTTAGGTCGTTCCGATTTTGAACAAATTGCCGATAATTTGCGCGAAGAGCTTACCGAAATGGGCAAAATCAAGTCGAGGAAAGAATGGGATGCTATTCAGGTGAAGTTTCTCAAGCAACACCAATACTTTACTTCTACAGCAATTGGTTTGCGTCAAAAAAAGAAGCAGGAGAATTTAGAAATTGTACTAGAACGTTTGGCTTTAGATAACTATACAGATAACCTATAGAAAGCGTCCGTTGCGTTGTGGCTTGACTGGCGCTTTTTCTTTTATCTTTCCAATACTGTAGCCATAAGAAAAACTTAAAATGGCACGGTTCAAAGCGCCAGGGCTGTTGATGCGTTGGTCGTACATATACGCAACTTCAAGCGAGTGCGGCCCTTTGAATGCATAAGCCAACCCAGCACTCCACCTGATCCTATTCAAATGATAGCCTGTTTGGCCGTCCATTGGCCCAGTAAAAAACTCCATGGATACTTGGGGCTCTAGATCTGTGTTTTGAAGATCGTAGGCAAGGCTTGGCTTGACGCGGATCGCTTGTCCAAATTCAGGTTCAAAATTATCAGCTAACCGATTTGTCGAATACTGATAACGAAGTCTCAGTCCTAATTGCATCCGTTCTAATTCTTGATTGAATTGTAGGTTCGCGTTTAACCTGTGTTGTAGCGTCATGTTCCCTTCTTGATTTCGATCATTAATAAGCCGATAATCTATGGATGGGCGGATATACTTATTGACCTTGTATTTATAAGAAACTTGCGGAAAATAGGTTTGTAAACCTCCTGCAGCATGACGCGTGGTAAGGTCGAAAGCTATACTTTGCTTTTTATCGACTTTATAAGATACACCCGCTTCATTCCATAGTTGAAAAACGGTACTATTCTGAGCCCAACCTAGCATTGGAAGGAGCAATAAACTGAAAACGAGGTGGCGCATGCTTATCTAGTAACGATGATTTCACCCAAATCTTTGGTCTCATTTTTACCAATTTCTATGGTAAATTTGACCGGAACTTTGGTGTAGTAGTCGTCATCGTTGTTTATGATGCTATTTCCCGTATTAAATACTTCGTTGTACGCAAAAACAGTGTAAGTGCCTGGAAAGAGAAAGTTGAAACTAAAGGTGCCATCGTAATTGCATTCAACTTTGTCGTCAAAAATACTGTCTTGTGTGCCGTAGACAATATAGACATCTTCAGTGGCTCCGGAGTAACTTACTGTTTGGGCCAAAGCGCCATTGATGTAAAGCTTTTCATTAATGGTGAGTTTGCCGGTAATTTTACTTCGGCCACCTTCTCCTTCGTACTTTTTACAACCGTTTAATCCAAGGCTTAAAATGGCCATGGCAAATATTATGCTGAGTCTTTTCATCTTTTTTTTCGCAATGTTAATAAAAAAACAACTTTTCTCAAGTTCTCGCGTCTGTTTGTTTGGATAAAAATTGATATTTCAGTAATATTGGTACCGCTAAAACAAGCTAAATGAAACACTTACTACTCTCCCTTCTTTTTGCCTTTCCGGCACTTGTATTTTCGCAGGTGGTGGTCAACGAATATTCTTGTTCAAATGTCACTGGGCCCACCGATGCCTTTGGCGAAAGAGAAGACTGGGTGGAGCTTTACAACACTACAGCAGCGGCTGTAGACCTCACAGGTTGGTATCTTTCTGACAAAGCAACTAACCTCACTAAGTGGCAAATTCCAAGTGGCAATATCAACGCCAACGGTTTCAAAATGGTTTTTTGTTCCAAAAGAAACCTTGTTTCTGGTAACCAATACCATCCTAATTTTAATTTATCCCAAACCGAAGGCGACTGGATCATCCTCTCGAATCCTTCAGCAGTAGTAGTCGATTCCTTTAAAATTGTGCACCTCACCAAAGCCAACCATTCTGTTGGGCGTTCTAGCAATGGTGCAATTGACTTTAAATTATTCACTACTCCTACGCCAAATGCCAACAACGTGGGTGGTGTCAATTTCTACCCACCCAAACCAGTTTTCAGCTTGGCGCCAGGTTTTTATACAGGTGCCCAGACAATTAGCATCACT
>CANHBA010000151.1 GCA_947458985.1 Flavobacteriales bacterium | reverse complement strand
TTGTAAGATTTGCCGAAGTAAGAAGAGCAGTCTGGGAACACGTAGAAAGCGCCTTCAGGGTTGTTGACTTTAAGACCTGGAATGTTGCGCAGGCCACTTAAAACCAAATTTCGTCGGCTTTCAAATGCGGCTATCATTTCTTTGAGCACACTTGGGTCGGCGTTCATGGCCGCTATAGTGGCGCGTTGGGTGATAGAACAAGTTGCCGAGGTAAATTGGCCTTGCACTTTGTCGCAGGCTGCAGCAAGGGCTTTTGGTGCACCGATATAACCCAAGCGCCAGCCGGTCATGGCCCAGGCTTTGGATACGCCGTTAACGGTAACAACTTGATCGTAGATTTCAGGGAACTGCGCAAGACTTTCGTGCTTGCCTACAAAATTGATGTGTTCGTAAATTTCGTCGGACATCGCAACGATTTGCGGGTATTTGGCCAGCACGCGCGCGAGGTCTTGAAGTTCTTCTTTGCTGTATACAGACCCAGTTGGATTGCATGGCGTGGAGAACATGAGGAGTTTGGTTTTTGGGGTAATGGCTGCCTCGAGGTCGGCGCCGGTGATTTTAAAATCTTTGTCGATGCCAGCTGCAATAACAACAGGCACCCCTTCTGCAACCTTTACGATTTCGAGATAAGAAACCCAATAGGGCGCAGGAATAATGACTTCGTCGCCTGGGTTGATCAGGCTCAAAACCAAGTTAGCGATACTTTGCTTGGCGCCAGTAGATACAACAATTTGGTCTTTGGTGTAGGTTAGGTTGTTGTCTCTTAAAAATTTATGAGCGATGCTCTCGCGGAGGTCGTCGTAACCAGGCACGGGTGTGTAGGTGGTATAATTTTGAGCCAGAGCTTCAATTGCTGCGTCTTTGATGAACTCAGGTGTATGAAAATCGGGTTCTCCTAAAGACAGAGAAATGACGTCTTTTCCTTGAGACTTGAGTTCGCGGCTTTTTTTAGCCATTGCAATGGTTGCGGACTCTTCCATTGCAAGTAAACGTTCGGATAATTGGATCATGGATTCGGTTTGTGCAAAGGTAGTAATTTGTGTCGAATTGACTTATCTTTGCTGCATGCGTATTGATATTATTACCGTTTTACCTGAGTTGTTAAAAAGCCCTTTTGCAGCTTCTATAATGCAGCGAGCACAAACCAAAGGTCATGTAGAAATCCATGTGCATAATTTGCGCGCTTACTCCGACGACAAACACCGAAACGTAGACGACTACCAATACGGTGGAGGCGCAGGAATGGTCATGAGTGTGGGCCCAATTTCGAAAGCTATAGAAACGCTGCAAGCGGAGCGCAAATACGATGAACTCATCTACATGACCCCAGATGGCGACTTGCTCGAACAAAGCACCTGCAACCAATTGTCGCTGGCGCAAAACATCCTGATTTTATGTGGGCATTATAAAGGCGTAGATCAGCGCATTCGCGACCTTTACATTACAAGAGAAATTTCCATTGGTTCTTATGTACTCAGTGGGGGTGAACTCGCGGCGGCCATTGTTGTAGATGCGGTGGTGCGCCTTATTCCGGGTGTGCTCAACGACGAAACCTCCGCACTGACCGATTCTTTTCAAGATGGTTTATTAGCGCCGCCGGTTTATACTCGCCCGCCTGAATTCAAGGGCTTGCAAGTACCTGAAGTGCTTTTGAGTGGCAATCCAAAAGATGTAGCCGCTTGGCGCGAGGAGCAAGCTTATGCCCGAACCCAAGAAAGAAGGCCGGATTTACTTGACGAGTAAGGTGTTCTTACCAATTGATTTATTTAATTAAGTAATTGTTTTTATCTATCTAATCTTCAATTATTTGAAGATTAGCAAATCTCAATAAAACGGTTTTAGATCCGTGCTGCGGAAAGAAAATGGTTGCTTTTTTATCGGCGCCCTGACCTTCAAGTTTGAGCACTTTTCCTTTGCCGAAGCGGTCGTGCAGGACGTTGTTGCCTACCATGATGGCAAGGGTTTGCTCACCGCTGTCCGTACTGGGTTTGCTTTGACTTACTTCTTTGAGCGAGCGCAATTGAGGTGCATTTGGCAAAGGCTTGTTGAGGCCGCCTGTAAAACCGCGGTCAAAACCACCAGACCCCATTAAGGAGCGGCTATTGGCTGCGCGACTCACCGATTCAAATTGCAAATATTGTGGATCAATTTCGTCGATAAAGCGGGAAGGTTCGCACATGATAGATTGCCCCCACGTAAAACGGCTGGTGGCATAAGAGAGCATACAACTGCGCATGCCGCGTGTGAGTGCTACATAAAAGAGCCTGCGTTCTTCCTCGAGTTCAGAGCGCGAATTGAGCGCCATCTGAGAAGGAAAGAGGTTTTCCTCGAGCCCTACAATGTAAATGTTGGGGAATTCCAAACCTTTACTAGAGTGGATGGTCATGAGGCTGATGTGGTTGCGGTCTTCGGGTTTTTCTTGGTCGGCATCGGTAAGTAGCGCGACGTCCATCATGAAGTCTGCGAGCGTGCGGGGAGCATCGGCATCTGCGCCGCGCACAAATTCTTGAATACCGGCTAAGAGTTCTTCGATGTTTTGAAAGCGCTCCACCTCTTCAGGGCCCTTGTCTTTTTCGGCTAAAAGCTCCCGGATGATACCCGAAGATTTGGCAATGCGCTCAGCTAGGGTAAAGGCGTCGGTTTTGTCGAGTTCGGCCCCAAAGCTGTCGATCATGGTCACGAACTCATAGATTTTGGTGCGCGCTGCACTCCCGACATCGGCCGGAAAGCGCGAAAAGTCTTTGATGACCTCCCACATACTGGTGTTGTAGCGGTTGGCGGCAATAATGATGTTCTCGATGGTGGTTTTACCAATACCGCGCTTTGGGTAGTTGATGACGCGCTTGAGTGCTTCTTCGTCGTGGGGGTTGGCACTCAGGCGAAAGTAGGCGAGGAGGTCCTTGATTTCTTTGCGCTGGTAAAAAGACAAACCACCGTAAATTTTGTAAGGCATGTTGAGCTTGCGCAGTGCTTCCTCAAAGGCGCGCGATTGCTTGTTGGTGCGGTAAAGAATAGCAAAATCTTGAAAGCGTGCACCTTCTGCGGTTTTGCGCTCAAATATCGCTTGGGCAATTGTTCGGCCTTCTTCGTTGTCGGTTAAGGAGCGCTGTACTTTGATTTTGGCGCCTTCGTTGTTGTCGGTCCAGACTGTTTTGGTGATTTGGTCCTTGTTTTTTTTGATGATGCTGTTGGCTGCCTCTACAATGTTTTTGGTGCTGCGGTAATTTTGCTCGAGTTTGTAGAGAACAAAATCAGGGTAGTCTTTTCTGAAATTGAGGATGTTTTCGATGTTGGCACCCCGAAACGAGTAAATACTTTGGGCGTCGTCGCCAACAACACAAATGTTTTGATAGGCAGCAGCGAGTTTCTTGACGATAAGGTACTGTGCGTAGTTGGTATCTTGGTACTCATCTACTAAGATGTACTGGAACTTTTGTTGGTAGTAGTGCAGCACATCTGGGAAGTCTCGGAGCAGGACGTTAGTAAAATAAAGGAGGTCGTCGAAGTCCATGGCGCCAGCTTTCAGGCAGCGGTTGGCGTAGGTTTGAAAGATGCGTCCGAGTTCTGGTCTGCGCGATTGTTTGTCTTCTAGTTGGATTTCGGCATTGGCAGCATATGCTTCTGGCGAAATGAGGTTATTTTTGGCAGCGGAGATGCGTCCAAAAACCATGCTTGGTTTGTAGGTTTTGTCGTCGAGGTTGAGTTCCTTGATGATGTCTTTGATGAGGCTCTTGGAGTCTTGGGTGTCGTAGATGGTGAAGTTGTTCGGAAAGCCAATGCGTTCTGCGTTAAAGCGCAAAATTTTGGAGAACACCGAGTGGAAGGTACCCATCGAGATGTTTTTGGCTTCGCCAGCACCAACGATATGGCCAATGCGCTCGGTCATTTCTTTGGCTGCTTTGTTGGTAAAGGTAAGCGCTAAAATATTGAAGGGGTCAATTCCTTGCTCCATCATGTGTGCAATGCGGTAGGTGAGTACGCGCGTTTTGCCCGAGCCGGCACCGGCAATGACCATTATGGGGCCAAAAATGTGTTCAACGGCGACGCGTTGACTTTCGTTTAATTCGTCTAGATAGGACATGTAAAAAATGCTGTTTTCAAAAGTACTATTTTAAGTTGCGCTGCATCCACTCAAATTGCAGTATTTTTGCACAAATTTTTGCCTCAAACCGAAACTAACGTTAGCCCTTTACGTATAAACCGTTTTTGAATTTCCAAGCATGAGAACAAAATACATAGACCTGATCGAACAAACTTTTGATTTCCCTCAAAATGAATTCTTCTTGCGCGAAGAACGCTTGTTCTTTCACGGCATCGACCTCATGCGTTTGGTTCACGAACACGGCACACCACTCAAGTTTCATTACTTGCCGCAAATCTCGAACAATATCCAGCGCGCCAAAGGCTGGTTCAGAGAAGCCATCATGAACCTCGGTTACCAAGGTAACTACTACTATTCTTACTGTACCAAAAGTTCCCATTTCGCTTTTGTTCTAGACGAAGTTCTCAAAAACGACGTGCACATCGAAACTTCATCTGCTTTTGACATCGATATCGTGAGAAGTTTGCAAGCCGCAGGAAAGCTTAAGCATAAAAGCTATGTCATTTGCAATGGCTACAAACCAGCTCCTTATCTGCAGAAAATTGCCGACCTCATCGAAGAAGACGACTTGCGTTTGGTACCAGTTGTAGACAACATCGACGAGCTCAAGCAACTCATTAGCCTCACTACCAAAGAACTCAATATAGGCATCCGCATTGCTTCTGAAGAAGAGCCAAAGTTCGAGTTTTATACCTCGCGTTTAGGGATTCGCTACCGCGAAATTGTTCCTTTTTACAAAGCGATTCTCAAAGAGAACCCAAGAGTGCGCGTCAAGATGCTGCATTTTTTTATCAATACCGGCATCAACGACACCGCTTATTACTGGAACGAACTCACCAAGTGTTTGCGCGTCTATTCCGACCTCAAAAAACTTTGCCCGGAGCTAGACTCCCTCAATATTGGTGGCGGTTTTCCGATTAAAAAATCGCTTGCTTTTGATTTTGACTATGCCTACATGGTGCGTGAAATCCTGACGCAAGTAAAGCGCGTCTGCCAAGACAACGATATTCCAGAACCCAATATTTTTACCGAATTTGGTTCGTTTACGGTAGGCGAGAGCGGCGGTGCCATTTTCAGTGTCCTGCATCAAAAGCAGCAAAACGACC
>CANHBA010000150.1 GCA_947458985.1 Flavobacteriales bacterium | reverse complement strand
GTGCTCAAAGAAATGATAGCCGCATTTGAAAGCCGACGAAATTTGGTTTTAAGTGGCCTGCGCAACATTCCAGGTCTTAAAGTCAACAACCCTGAAGGCGCTTTCTACGTGTTCCCAGACTGCTCTTCTTACTTCGGCAAATCTTACAATGGGCAAACCATCAGTAACTCCGATGACCTCTGCATGTATTTATTAGAGGTTGCGCTTGTAGCTTGCGTTGGCGGCGCTGCATTTGGCGACCCAAACTGCTTTAGAATCAGCTATGCCGCTTCTGAAGAAACCCTACAAAAAGCCGTTGACCGCATTGCCCACGCTTTAGGTGAACTTCAATAACATGCAGTTACCAGAGCTCTTCGCAGCCTTTAATGGCAAACGTGTATTGGTTGTTGGCGACGTCATGACCGACGCTTATATCAATGGGCAAGTAACCCGCATGAGCCCTGAAGCACCGGTTCCAGTAGTAGATCTACAAACCCAAGAACAACGCATTGGCGGCGCAGGAAACGTAGCACTCAATTTAATTGCACTTGGCGCCAAAGCCGTACTCGCTAGTGTCATTGGCCAAGATGCCCCGGGTCAAGAACTCCAACAAATGCTCAGCAACGCCAGTATTCAAACCGACGCCCTCATCGCTTCCTCTGAAAGAAAAACCACCATTAAAACCAGGGTGTTATCCAATGGCAAACAAATGCTGCGCATAGACACCGAAGACCAACACGACCTCAGCAGCGCAGAAACCCAAGCGCTTCAGCAAGCCATTCTTCAGTTATTCGATCAAGGCATCGATGGTTTATTATTAGAAGACTACAACAAAGGCGTCTTGACCGCCCAACTCATCGAATGGCTCATTTCAGAAGCCAACTTACGTCAAATACCTGTTGCCGTAGACCCTAAAAAGAAAAACTTCTTTGCATACAAAGGTTGCACCCTCTTTAAACCCAATTTAAAAGAGCTCAAAGAAGGCTTGCAAATTGATTTCAATTACCAAAAAGACCCGTCCGCGCTTCATCATGCAATTGAACAATTGCAAAACCAACTTAAGAGTCGCTACACTTTTGTGACCTTATCCGAACACGGCGTTCAGTTGTACGATGGCAACACCCATCACCACCAACCCGCGCACATCCGCAATATTGCCGATGTATCGGGTGCTGGAGACACCGTCATTGCCACCACCTGCCTGTGCCTCATTTGCGGCGCAAGCCCATCCTTAATTGCCGCTTTGGCCAACTTGGCTGGAGGTTTGGTTTGCGAAAGCCCAGGAGTGGTCAGTATCAACAAAGAAAAATTGCTCCAAGAAGCACTTCAACTTATCCCCTAAAAACATGTCTCAAAAAGTTGTCAAGCCTTACGATTCAGGCCAATCTAAAAAAGAAGAAGTGGCGCAAATGTTCAACAACATCTCTGCCAACTACGATTTCTTGAATCACTTTTTATCTTTAGGCATCGACCACCTCTGGAGAAAACGCGCCGTCAAACAACTCCAAAAGCAGCAACCTAAAGTCCTTCTAGACCTCGCCACTGGCACCGGCGATTTCGCTATTGCTTGTCTGAAACTCAAGCCAGAAAAAATCATCGGCATGGACATCTCTTCCGGAATGTTGGAAGTAGGAAAGCAAAAAATGAAGAAACGCGCTTTTGACAACATCATTGACATGCAACTCGGCGACTCCGAAAACATGCCCTTCCCAGACCACACTTTTGATGCCATTACGGTGGGCTTTGGTGTGCGCAACTACGAAAACCTCGAAAAAGGACTCGGCGAAATGCTGCGCGTGCTCAAACCGGGTGGGCAAGCGGTCATTCTAGAATTTTCCAAACCAAAAGCATTTCCAATCAAGCAATTATTTGGTTTTTATTCCAAAGTGCTCATTCCCTTATTTGGGAAGTACATTTCCAAAGACGAACGCGCCTATACTTACCTTCCAGAGAGTGTAGCAGCTTTTCCTGAAGGCGCAGCTTTTGTTGCTGTTCTTCAAAAAGTAGGCTATCAAACGTCCGAACCCATTCGCCTAAGTGGCGGCATTGCCAGTATTTATATTGGCACCAAAAAACAATAAATACAACGGTTTTACGTTAGGGCTTCATGAAATTTTTACTGATTTTTTGTTTATTGGCAACCGGTTTACATGGGCAAACCCAGAAACAACAACGCTACAAAAATTTTGACAAGCGCTTCATTCATTTTGGCTTTATGTTAGGTGTGAACAGCTCTGATTTCACCGTCATGCCCAAACCCGAAGCCTACAACAAATACCAACTGCTCTCGCTCACCAACGATGCACAACCAGGTGGCCAAATCGGCATTCTCACTACTATTAAGCTCGGCACGCCCACCATCCGTTTTCGCTTTATCCCAACGCTGGCTTTTCAGGAGCGCGTGCTCACCTACAAAAGCCTCGATACCATTTGGTTTTTAAATGGCGTTGGCGAACAACGCGTCAATTCAACCAACCTAGACTTTCCCATGATGTTGCAGTTCAGAACCAAGCGCTACAACAACTTTACGGCCTACTCGCTTTTGGGAATGCAATACAGCATCGACCTCCAATCTCAGCAAGACGCCTCCCAAAACTTCTACGACCCTTTCGTCAAGATCAAAAAGAACGATTGGCAAGGCCAAATTGGGGGTGGCGTTGAATTCTTTGCGCCCTATTTTAAATTTGCCGTAGAATTGAAATACAGCCATGGCTTCAAAAGTAGTTTCATCCAAGATTACACCCCCGTTTCGAATCCTATTGACCAGCTCTACAACCGCGCTTGGTATTTCTCCTTGATTTTTGAAGGATGACGCACATCATTAACTTTACCTGCAGTCCGGAAGAAGCCCAAGACCCCAACTTCTTGGAGCAACGCATCCGACAAGAACTCGATGTCAAAGCGTCCAGACAATTCGTTTTCAGATGGCGCAAGCGCAGCATTGACGCGCGTCAAAAACAAATTAAAATCAATGCAAGCTTTGAGGTCGGCATTGACTCCGAACTTGCACCACGTTTTGCTTTACAAAACTTTGAAATGTTGCCTTCAAATGCAGCAGTAGTTCATATTATTGGTGCTGGGCCTGCCGGTTTATTTGCAGCATTGGAAGCCATTACACGCGGCATCAAACCCGTCATTTACGAACGCGGCAAGGACATCCGTACGCGTCGCCGAGACCTCGCCAAACTCAGTAAAAACCAGGAGCTCAATCCTGAATCCAACTATTGTTTTGGAGAAGGCGGCGCCGGCACTTATTCAGACGGCAAGCTCTACACGCGCTCCAAAAAACGCGGAGATGTACAAAAAGTACTCGAATGGATGGTGCAATTCGGCGCCAAAGAGGACATTTTAATCGACGCGCATCCGCACATAGGCACCAACAAACTACCTCAACTCATTGAGGCCATCCGACTTCAAATTCTTGCAGCGGGCGGCGAAATCCATTTTGAAAACAAACTCACTGATATCAGCGTCAAAAACAACGTCATTTCGAGCATCCAAATCAATGGTCTTACTGAAATCCCTGTTCAAAACTTGGTATTGGCAACTGGGCACTCCGCCCGCGACATCTTTGAATTATTGCAGCGTCACCAAATAGCAATCAAAGCCAAACCTTTTGCACTCGGCGTTCGTGTTGAACACACTCAAGCTTACATAGACGGCTTGCAATACCACGGCCGACTCAACGACGCTTACCTCCCCCCTGCTTCTTACAGCTTGGTGACACAAGTTCAGGACCGCGGTGTGTATTCTTTTTGCATGTGCCCTGGTGGCATCATTGCCCCTTGTGCTACCGCCGATGGCGAAGTCGTCACGAATGGCTGGTCTCCATCTAAACGCAATAACATTTATGCCAATTCAGGAATTGTGGTGGGCATTGAACCCACCGATTTCCCGAATGCCCAAGACCCTTTTGTATGCCTCCATTTTCAAAAAGAAATTGAACACAAATGCTGGGTGGCAGCGGGCCAAACACAACAAGTACCGGCGCAAGGTCTCAAAGATTTTGTGGAGGGTGTCAAAACTGCCGAATTTCCGAGAACTTCTTACCAACCCGGCATTGTCAGCGTCAACCTTAAAGAGGTGCTGCCCGAATTCATATATTCCCGTCTCAGACAAGCTTTCCTAGATTTCAATCAAAAAATGCCCGGCTTCATCACCAACGACGCAGTGGTTCATGCACCCGAATCCAGAACGTCCTCGCCCGTGCTCATACCCAGAGACCCCAGTAGCTTCAAGCATATTCAAATTTCCAATCTTTACCCAATTGCAGAAGGTGCAGGCTATGCAGGTGGTATTGTGTCTGCAGCAATTGATGGTTTAAATTGTATTGAAAAAATTGTGATTTCAAGCTCAAATTTTTAAGGTAAAAGAGATTTTATTACTTGCCTGAACATGTCATTAGGAGGCAACTGTTTATATCTCAACTCGTTTATGGCGAAATAAGCAAGTTCCAACTACTTATAAATATGAAATATTTTCTATTCTTTTTGTTATTGTTGAGTCAAATTAAAGTTTATGCCCAACTCGATACTTTATTTTGGTTTGTAGCACCTGAAGTGGCGCAAAATCATGGAGACCGCCCAATTGTCTTTCGTTTTGCTTCTTTAAATCAAGCGGCAACCGTGACCATCAGTCAACCTGCCAACCCCACCTTTCCCGTACAAGTCATCAACTTATTGGCAAATGATGCCCAAACGCTCAATTTAACAACCTGGATTGATCAAATTGAAAACAAGCCTGCCAATACAGTGCTGCCCTACGGCTTTAAAATTGCAGCTACTGCACCAATAATGGCGTATTATGAAGTAACGCCTACTTGCAATTGCAACCCCGATATCTTCGCCTTAAAAGGAAAAAATTCTTTGGGCACCTCCTTTATTGTTCCTGCCCAAAACTTCCTCAACAACGCCTCTTACGCGCGGTCTGGCTTCAATATTGTCGCTACACAAAATAACACCGTCATTACGATTAACCCTAAACAAGCCATTGTTGGGCATGCCGCAAATATTCCCTTCAACATCACCTTACAAAAAGGGGAGACTTTTTCAGCAGAGGCTGTTTCCATTCTGGCCAATCAGCACCTGAGCGGCTCTACCATCACAAGTAACTTTCCTGTTGCGGTGACCATACACGACGACTCCATGAGTGGCGCACCCTATGGGGGTTGTGCCGACCTCATGGGCGACCAACTCATTCCCAATCAGGTCATCGGTAGTGAATACATTATCTTAAAAGGATACCTCAACGGGCCTGATAAAATCTATGTAGTTGCGGTTCAAAACAATACCCAAATCTCTATTGACGGCGCGCCAGTCACCACCATCAATTCCACCGAAACT
>CANHBA010000149.1 GCA_947458985.1 Flavobacteriales bacterium | reverse complement strand
AACGCAAATGCTTGTAACGGTGTAGGCCAATCTGCTGCCACCAACATCACCTTCACCGCAACACCAACTGCTGCTGGTTCATTCACTACTGCAGGAAATGTTGTTACTTTCACCAACACTTCTACAGGTGCAACTTCATACTCATGGGATTTCGGTGACTTCACGAATTCATCTGCAATGGCACCTGCGCATGCTTATGCTGCAAATGGCACCTACACCGTAGTACTTACAGCCATCAACGGCAACTGTTCTAACACAGCTACATTCGAAATCGCAATTGAAGTTGGTATGGACGAAACACAAGCCATCAACTTTGAGGTGTATCCTAACCCAGCTGCAGAGCAAGTATTGGTTGCTTTTGAAAACAACTCAACTGGCACCTTGAATATCCTAGATGCAACAGGTCGTTTGGTTTACACGCAAACATTCAACGAAGTAGGTTCAGTTGTACTTCCTGTGAATGTAAGCATGCTTTCTTCAGGAAGCTATACCGTACAATTGATCAATGCAGAGCAAGTGGGTGTAAAACGCCTCTTGATTCGCAAATAATAAGCACACACAAAGAGGGGGCTTCGGCCCCCTCTTTTTTTAAACTAAAATAACGATGGAAAACACAAAAGGACATACCATACTGATCGTTGATGACGAACCAGATATCTTAGAGTTTTTATCGTACAACGTGCGCAAAGAAGGTTATAAAGTCTTTACTGCAACAAATGGGATCGAAGCGCTGCGCTTGGTGCAACAAATCAATCCTTCGCTCATCTTGCTAGATGTCATGATGCCAAAAATGGATGGCATCGAGACCTGTCAAGTGATCCGCAAAGACCTCAATATGGTGCAACCTGTTATTGCCTTTTTAACGGCCAGAACAGAAGATTACGCACAAATTGCAGGTTTTGAAGCTGGAGCCGACGACTACATCAGCAAGCCAATCAGGCCGCGCTTACTCATCAGTAAAATAGAATCCTTATTGCGCCGTCTCAAAAACAAAGGTGGTGCTGAGGGTGCTGCAAATATCACCATTGACCGCGACCGCTACGTCGTAGAGCTCGAAGGAAAGGAACTCCAATTACCAAAAAAAGAATTTGAATTACTCGAATTACTCGCTTCAAGACCCGGAAAAGTGTTCAACCGCGACCAAATTTTAGCTGTTGTTTGGGGTAACGATACCATTGTTGGAGAGCGAACCATCGATGTTCACATTAGAAAATTACGCGAAAAACTTGGAGATGCGTATATTCGTACCATAAAAGGCGTCGGATATACCTTCAATGACAAGTGAGAAAAGCTAGACCAAGTTTCTTAATCCTGAGTGGCAGTATTTTATTCTATGTACTGAGCTTCTTATTTACCCTTTTCGTACACCTAGAATTCGTAACTTTAAGCAATACGCTTATCTTTTTAATCCCGCTCGTCACCGGGATTTTTGCTTACACCATATTTTATTACATCATCAAACGCTTTTTGCAATACCGGATGAGTTTGATCTATAGAAGTATCCAAAATATGGATACCGAAGAACGCAATGACCAAACAATTGACCAACTCGTGGCACAAGGAGAGCAAGACGTCAAGGAATGGAAACAAAAGCGCAATCAAGAAATTGAAAAACTCAAAGAACAAGCCGCTTTTAGAAAGGAATTTCTAGGAAACTTAGCTCACGAACTCAAAACACCGGTCTTTTCTATACAAGGGTACATAGATTCTTTACTCGATGGCGGAATGGAAGATCCTGCTATCCTAAAAACATTCTTAGAACGCGCTTCTAAATCAACGGAGCGCATGACCCACATTCTTGAAGACCTCGATCAGCTTACCAAACTTGAACTCGAACGCATCCCGCTCGACATCAGAAGTTTTGACTTACAAGAGCTCATTAAAGAAACCTATGAAGCACTAGAGTTAATTGCAAAAGAAAAACAGTTCAGACTCCGTATAGATGCATCAGATCCCTATTGTTATGTCAATGCAGATCGCAATAAAATTTCTCAAGTCCTTTTGAACTTAGCTACCAATGCAATTGCTTACGGCAAAGATGGCGGTGAGTTGTGCGTCAGTATTGTGCAAATAGACGACACCTACAACATTCAGTTTAAAGACAACGGCCCCGGCATCGAGCCTCAGCACCTCTCGCGTCTTTTTGAGCGCTTTTACCGTGTCGAAAAAAGCAGAAACCGCAATGAAGGTGGCTCTGGATTAGGATTGGCGATTGTCAAGCATATTATTGAAACACATGGGCAGCAAATCCAGGTTACTAGTAATGTTGGCGTCGGAACGACCTTCACATTCAGCCTTCAAAAAAGCAAGGCCTCCGGTCCGGTAAGCTCACGCGGCATTCCTTTGAAATAATTTAATGTGTCGAAGTCATATTGCTAGGCACGCAAATAATGAAATCTGCCTGACCAAAATGTTCCTTTTCTAATTTCTTGACATCGTCTTGGCTTACCGTTGTAATCGTGAGAATTTTCAATTGTGGAGCTTCTTGCTGCACATACCACATGATTCCTTGGTGAAAATCTGAATGATAGGCGCCATTAAAATGCAAATGCACCGTATTTGGCTTACGCCATGGATTGTGTAAAATAAAATGAGCCATTGTGGCATCTTTAATGGCCTGAGACTCCACCATGCGCCAGCCCATTCCTGGCCCCATGTGCGCGCCCATTTCTTTCATGCCTTGGTACTGACTCAGCGTTGTATCAAAAGCAAACGCAAGCGGTGCCATTTGCTGTTTGATTGTTTCGGGAAGTGTGTCTAGCGCAGCTCTTCCTTTTTTGAATAACAAACTCGCATATTTTCGTTGAATATTGGAGGCCACACAAGAAAGATTGTTGGCTTTAGCGAATTCAACTAAAGGTGCGTAGTCGGTTGGGTAATTTGGCCAGAGTCTAAGCGTATCCTTTAACTTTTCTTCGGGGATGGCCCCGTTTAGATAAGCGCTCAGCAGCATTTGCTGATCTTGTTCAAACATTTCAAAACCCAGTTGCAAATTAGCGCCATGGGTGGCATACATTTTTTGAGTCAGTTCTAATTGCAACCAATGTGCAATGGGATTGTCGTGAAATTCACCAAATAAGACCAACTCGCTATAATTGGTAGCAGTTGCCATTTTTTCAAAAGAAACCTTCTTCCCCTTGCTGTCATATATTTGATAAGCGGGTAAATCTTGGGCAAGAAAATCTAAAGAATAAAAAAGGAGGAGCAGTAAAAGATGGCGATACATAGAATGACTTTTTGGGCAAAGTAAGTGATTTTCAGAGCTAAATTTTGATTTTTCATTAAATTAGAACCAAAATAACACTATGACCAAACAACTATCCACTCTTATTTGCATCCTTTTCTTTGGCGCAAATTTTTGTTTTTCTCAAGACCCATGTGCAAGTGGCCGCTATGCAGAAAGCGTTTTTACGCAGTTCAACCTCACGAGCAACCTTACCTACGGTCAAAATAACAATTGGGCAAATTCCAATACCACTCTCAAACTCGATTTTTATGAACCCGCCAACGATCCATTAAGTGCGAGGCCCCTCATTATTTGGGTGCACGGGGGTAGTTTTATTGGCGGCAGTAAAACTGACCCAGACGTGAAGGCGCTTTCAGAGCGTTTTGCCAAAAAAGGTTACGCCTGTGCGAGCATCGATTACCGCTTGGGTTTCTTTCCGTTTGACTCCACAAATGCAGTGAAAGCAGTGGTGCGTGCCGTTCAAGACCTGAAGGCCGCCATTCGCTACTTTTACAAAGATGCACAAACCACCAATACCTTCAAGATTGATACCAATCACATCTTTATTGGCGGCAGCTCAGCGGGCGCAATTACTGCCTTACATGTTGCTTACCTCAATGATGCCTGCGAATTCAGTGCATATATGAGCGCAGGAGCCTTAGCCAACTTAGGTGGTTTGGAAGGCACCTCTGGCAACCCAGGTTATTCGACAAAAGTTCATGCGGTTATCAATGGTTGTGGAGCTTTGGCTCAATACAATTGGCTAGAAGCTGGGGACGTACCGCTTTGTTCGGTCCATGGCACCAATGACGGAACCGTTACCTATAACCGTGGCATTGTGAATCCTGGTACGCCACTCATGTACCTTGATGGTAGCCGTATGCTGCACGAGCGCGCTTGTGCAATTGGTGTTACCAATCAGTTTTATACATTCAATAACGCACCGCATGTGCCCTATTTGAATAATGCAGCTTACATGGACAGCACAGAGCGCTTCGTGCGCGACTTCCTTGTGGAGGTAATGGGCTGTACCCAAACTGTTTTATTACCCGCCAACGAAATGCAACAACAAGCTTTTCTTTATCCTACCGCGTACTGCGACGGAACACCAAGCAGCGAAGCGTGTTCGAGTGTTGCAATTGACGAACTTTCTATGAACAACGAACTAGAATGTTACCCCAACCCCAACAACGGAAACTTCACGATTCAAACCAATAATGGTTTTGAAGCACTGCGCATTTACAACATATCCGGTCTGCTTATTTATGAAACTTCAGGACAACATATGCCGATATTTAATATCGATTTAAAAAATGAACAATCCGGGCTTTACATGATCGCTGTTCAATTCTCAAACAAACAAATCATGAGAACCAAAATTCAACTTTTACGTTAACCCGGGCTAATGAAATCAAACTTCTTATTTTTCAGTTTACTTTTTACGTTTGCAGCCCATGCCCAAACCTGGAGTAGCGACGTAGCACAAATTTTCTATAACAAGTGTACCTCTTGTCACCATCCAGGAGGCGCCGCGCCGTTTTCATTAATGACGCACGCGGAAGTGAGCCCTCTTGCCGCTGCGGTTTATCAGTGCGTCAATACAGGCGAAATGCCACCCTGGCCACCAGATAACAACTACCAGCAATACCAGCACAACCGCGCGCTTTCCGCTTCAGAAAAAACCACCATTATGAGCTGGCTCAACAATGGCGCACAAGAAGGAAATGCCAATCAAACACCACCACCGCCGGTTTACACTTCAAATACCTTCTTAGGTAATGGCGATTTACAAGTTCAAATCCCGACCTACATGTCGAAGGCTACCTCCCAAGATGACTACGTTTGTTTCAATGTCCCGACCAACCTCACACAAAATCGCATCATCAAAGCGGTCGAAGTTGTACCAGGTAACCGCGAAATTGTTCACCACTGTTTAGTATATCTCGACCCAACAAGTATAGAAGCAACAGACACCATCGGGGGCAACTGCGCTAGCCCTAGCAACGGTGGCACCAAACTCATTACAGGCTACACACCTGGTGCTACTCCCATGATTTTACCTTCCGCCGATCCGATCAAATTAGGTTTGGATATCGGACCCGGATCTTCCATTTACTTTGCCATGCACTACCCCATGGGGTCTTATGGGCTGTATGATTCTACTAAAGTCATCATTCATTTTTATCCTGTTGGCACCACCAATGTGCGGCAAATCAATGCAGGCCCCCTACTCGCCAACTATAATTTTAACCTACCAGCCAACCAAATTACAGACCTCAATGCGTTTTATCCGCCTGGTGGAGCCACGGTTCCGACAGCCTACTCTGTACTTTCTGTGTTCCCGCACATGCATTTGTTAGGCACCAATATCAAAGCCTATGCTTACAAAGCTGGCGCCGATACCATCAAATTTGTAAATGTT
>CANHBA010000148.1 GCA_947458985.1 Flavobacteriales bacterium | reverse complement strand
TTTTCATAGCTTGAATAAAACCCCAAAACTACCAAACGCCTCCATCATAAAAGCTTAAAATCAAGTGAAAGAAGAAGTCGGGTAGGGGGATTTACGGAGGGGTGCCTTCAAAAAAAAAGCGCAATGAAACTCAATCCATTGCGCTTTTTTTTCTTTGTGGAGTCGGAGGGGTTCGAACCCTCGTCCAAACGACGAGTTTTCAAGCTTTCTACATGCTTAGTTCGTGGTTGGTTTTCGATATGCGGCCGGACAAGAACACCCAACGCGCATACTTAGGTTTTTTAGTTTCATGTTGCGGTAAAACCATCGGCAACACTAACCCTATAGGATGAACTTCTGAGCGATGAACCGAAAGGGTGGCCGTTCATCAGAAGTACTTGTCTGGCCTACTATGCTTCAGCCGGATTAAGCCAACTAACATTCAGTTAATTAAGCAGCAAGTGCGTATGACGTGTTGTCATTTATTGTTCGTAGCATTTGATTTAAGAGGAACACTACAAGCCTCTGCATGCTGACACCTGACTACCGCTATCGCTGTCAAATCCAATGTCGACCCCAAAGAACGTAGGTGTAAAGATACGAAGATTGCAGCGCTTTTGCTACTGCAGTCGAAATACTTGAGGCGTATTTAAGGTGTTTTTGGGTATTTCTACGGACAAAACACCGTTTTTGAGCTTGGTTTGGTTGTTTGGGTTCAAAGGTTTGACCCCTTTGATCTTGAAGAGAGAAATATCAATTGGTGATGGATTTTCATTTTCTTTTCCAGGAATCCAAATCGCATATACACTTTTTTCAACTTGGGTGAAAACCCAGGTGCCTGCGTCGCCTTGCTGGACTTCATAAGGTGCGATGGGTTTTGAGCTATAAATGGCTTCCCCGTTTATTTTCATCCAGGCGCCGATTTCTTCCAAACGTTGGTAGGCCGTGCTGTCGAAGCGACCTTGCGGGTCAGGGGCAATGTTGAGCAAGAAGTTGCCGCCTCTTGAAACGATGAGGCAAAGGTTCTTGAGGAGGGTAGCTGTGCTTTTGTATTGGTCGCCCGGGACGTAACTCCAGCTGTTGGCCATGGTCATGCAGGTTTCCCAAGGGTAGGACAGCGGTGCGTTTGGAATGCTCTGCTCAGGGGTGAGGTAGTTTTGGTTGGGGCCTTCGACGGCGCGGTCCACGACAATAAGACCGGGTTGTTTGACGCGCGCTTTGGCGGCGAGTTCGTTCATGCGGATGTCCTGATCCACGGGTTTGTAGCCCCATTTGGGAGAGGTTTCGGTGTAAGGTTGTACCCAGCCGCCGTCTAGCCATAGAATATCGATTGGGCCGTAGTTTTGCATGAGTTCCATGATTTGCCCATGGGTGAACTGCACAAAGGATTCCCACTTAGCGGGTTTCTTTTGGAGGTCGTAGTTGGGGTTGCGGTCGTAGGGCGGGAATTTGGGGTCCCAGTAGTCGGGGTGGTGCCAATCGGGTTTGGAAAAATACGCGCCAATCCAGAGGCCTTCCGCTCTGAAAGCTTCAAAAATGCTTTTGGTGAGGTCGGGGTGAGCGCTTTGGCTGTTCGGACAAGCGGGATTTGCGGCTGTGTAGCTCGTTAATTTGGAGTCGAACATGCAAAAGCCGTCGTGGTGTTTGGTGGTGAACACCATGTATTTCATGCCTGCATTTTTAGCAGCTTTGGCCCATAGCTTAGGGTCAAATTGCGTAGGGTTGAAGGTGGTTTGGAGGTTGTGATACGCTTTAATGTAATCGAAATAAGAATTGGAGTAGGGGCCGCGGCGCGTGCACCAGTCTTCGTCTTCGGGGCAAATGCTCCAGCTTTCTACAACGCCCCATTGGCTGTAGGCGCCCCAGTGCATGAGTAGGCCAAATTTGTAGTCTTGCCAGGTGTCGAGTTTTTGTTGCACCAAAGGGTCGGTAGTCGGAAAATACTGTTGTTCGTGGTGTTGGGCGCTCCCTAAAAAGGGAAGGAAGAGCGCAAATAGTATGGAAACTAGTGATTTATTCATGTCCATATACTTCAATTTCATCGATGAATAACCAGCCGTCGCCTGCCACGCCCCGCCATTTAGGAAGCGGGCCCGGGTTGCCAATGGATAGTTCTAAGGTTTGGATAGCTGCGTTTGGAAATTCCTTAAGCGTTAACGGATATGCTCCGTTCATTTGAGAGAGGTTCACAAAAGGATTGTCTGTTCGGACTTTAAATGCTTGATTTGAAACGTTTTTCCCATTCGCCTCAAAGTAACTTGGGCCCATGATCCAGGATTGGTTGTTAGCCAGGTAATGGATGCGCACGGAGTCAATGATAAATGGTTGGGCAAGTTGGATGGCGAATTTGGCGTCTTGGCCTTGCCAGCCCTGCCAACCGCGCTGGTATTCGAGCGTTGAGCGCAAACCATCGTTGATAGACGCATTTTGGATCCAAATCGTTGTATCGCGCACAGTTAATCCATCGCCATAGTTCTTGGAGGGAAGGGTGAGGTAACGCAGGTTTTGTTTTTTTGCTAAGTGCTCGACCTGCGCTTCATTCCAAAATTTCAAAGTGATGTCGTTGTATTCCGCAGGGCTCAACCTTATTTCATGGAGTAGTTTAGGGCCGTTTTGGGTAGCGGTCCACACAAAATCTTTGAGGAGCTTTTGATAGAAAGCTTGGTTGTCGTTGAAATACCAGTCGGGGCCAGCAAGCGGAGATTTTCCGATTTCAAGCAAGGCATAACGGATGCTTTGTTGGGCCATATCGACGCGCTCGATTTGCGAGGTGGTCATGCCGGGGAGTTTTTTAGCTTGGTCGTACATCTGTAGCGCCCACTTCAATGAAGCAGGATTCAAGTAGCCACTAATATGCGTAATAGGCGGTTCGTAAAGTGTGAGTGCCTTTCCACTCATTTGGAGTTCTTTTACTTGTGTTTGGAGTACCTCGCGCACCATTGGGCCTGCTGGACCATAGAAATAGTTGGTGAAGTTTTCAAGGAGTGTGTCGGCGTTGAGCTGAGGGTCCCAGGACCATTTCGAAAGCAAATAAGCGCGCAAAGGTTGCATTTCGGAAGACGGCGCGTTGTAGCCTTGTTCAAAGAGCAGCTGAACACCGTATTCTTGGAACATTTGGAGGTTTTCTTGCAAGGTTGGCCAATTCGGAAAGGGCATGACCATATGCGAGAAGTTGATGACGTAGTCCCAGATTAAAATGTTGTGGGTGAGGTTCGACCAATTTTTTAAATCGGTTTCAAAGCCCGTACCGCGCAAACTTTTGGCTCGGTTTTCTTCAATGGTACACAACATGATATTTACGTTGGCTTCGGGCTTCGTGAGCACTGGTGCTGAGCGGGTGTATTGATAGGCGAGGGTGGAGATGATCTGTTTGGGAAAGCGCTTGGCCACTTCATTGACAAAGCGCAGCATGGTGCCCGCATGGCTTTGCTCTAGGGAGTCTGTGTGCTTGCAAGCGTTGCATTCGCAATAGTTGTAGTTGTCCATTTGGCTCACGGACCAATATTTGGCTTTGGGGTTTTTGGCGATTTCGTTGCCTAAATTGATACATACAATATCCAGGACATCAGGATGACTTAGACAAATTTGGTCTTGAAGGCGCACGCCGTTTCTCAGGGCATAATACTCGGGGTGAGTTTCAAAATAATCTTTAGGAGGAAGTAAGCGGTGGAGGGTATGCACCCAAAGTCCCCAGCCCGGATGGTTTTCAAAAGTAAAGGATGAGGCTCCACTTGTGAGTTTGTGCCAGTCTGCAAAGCCGCTGCGGCGAGTTTCTCCGTAGAAGATTTCTCGGTAGGCAAATGCGGGGATGGATTCATATTTGTCGTAGGCGAATTGTTTGGGAAGCGCACTTGGGATGAGATTGGCTGACGCTTGGAAGTACTCAAAGCCAAATTTGCGTTGCAAAACATCGTAGACGCCATTTTCAAGGGCTTTGTCGGTGTAGCCATATACGAAAATGGATTTCTGATTGGTAATGACGCCAAAGCCGTCCGTGCCCCAGTTGTTGCAATTCGGAAAAGCGCTGGAGTCGGGCCAGAAAAAACGGAGGTTGTACGGATTGCTTTGCTGCCCGGTTTCTCTGAGGTAAAAACTAAAAGTGGATTGAATGTTGCTGTTAAACATTTCCTTTTGCCCCCAAGTGAGGAGTGGAAATAAAAACAAGAGTAGATATAAAGTACGCATAGCTTTAATGGAAGCCGCCTTTGCCGCGGTAGAGTTGGATGGGTTCTTTGAATTTGATTTCGATGACACTGATCATGGGGTCCATTGCAGAGACAGGAACTTCGATAAATAAAGTGCCAGGTACGCTGCTCCAGGAGATTTTACCCACTTCATGACTTTCAATTTGGATTTCTGACCCCATGAGTGTAATGGATGTTGGCTTGTTTTTCAAACCTTTGATATAAATGGGAATCATCAGGTTGCTCTTGTCGAGAATAGCTCCTTGAGGGCTCGGCACGAACAAATAAAGTGTAGTGGAGTCTTTGCTGAGCGTGGAGTTCCCGTGGTAATGCCCTGCGGGTAGGCCAGCAATAGAACCGTAGATAGCGGCGGCGTGTTTGTGGGTCCAGCGGCCAAATTCTTTTAAGATGGCGATTTGTTCGTCAGGGATGGTGCCGTCGGCTTTTGGACCGATGTCGAGCAAGAGGTTGCCGCCCATGCCAATGCATTCGGTAAAGATGCTGAGCAGCTCGAAATGACTTTTGAAATGGGTGTCTGAAGGGCGGTAACCCCAGTTGTCGTTGGTGGTGAGGCAGAGTTCCCAGTTGCTGCGGTCGGGATGCAGAATTGGCATATTTTGTTCGGGTGTGTCGTAGTCGCCAAAGCTTTTCAAGCGGCCGTTTAAGATGGCGTTCGGATTGGTGTGGTGGATGATCGAATCTATTTTGGCTGCCTGCCATTCGGTTTCGGAGTGTTCCCAATCGCCGTCGAACCAGTATAAATCGGGCTGGAGTTGGGTATTGATTTCAGCGATTTGCCCATGCATGAAAGTCAGGAAGTTTTGCCAACGCGCAGGGTCGTTTTCAAGTTGATAGCGGCTAGAGTCTTTGTAAAATCCGGGGTAGTCGTTGGAGGACCAATCTAAAAGTGAATAATAAGCTCCTTTTTTAATGCCTTCCTTTTCCAGCGCTTGAAAAAGCGGGGCAACGACGTCTTTTTTAATCGGAGTTTGATGGATGGTGCTCAGCGGGTATTTTGAAGACCAAAGTGTGTTTTTTTGTGGTGCAGCCGTTTTGAGTTTGGTGTCGTAGAGCGCAAGGCCGTCGTGGTGTTTGGTGGTGATGACGCAATACTTAGCGCCACTTTCTTTGATGAGTTGAGCCCAAGCAGTAGGGTTGTAGTTTTGGGCGGTAAAACCCTTCATTTGGCTCATGTATTTGGGGTAGGGTACGGTTCTGTTGTGAAAAGCCCAGCTTTCAGAAGTGCCATCTGTAGCGTACATGCCCCAATGAATGAAAATGCCGAGTTTGGCATCGGCAAACCAAGCTGTTTGCTGCGAGAAGGATATAGTTGGGAGTAGGATGCTTAAAATCAGTGAAAACTTCATGTCTCAAAGAAACAAAAATGCCTCCAATTTGCAAAATTTAAACAAGTGTTTAATTTTTTTCAAGGTTCTTAAACAATTGTTTAAAAAGAGTGTTTAACTTTGCAGCGCATTTGCCAAAAAATACTCATGAAAAGAGACCTCAGTACAGAAGAA
>CANHBA010000147.1 GCA_947458985.1 Flavobacteriales bacterium | reverse complement strand
TTTCATTAGTAAATTACCACCTATTTCTTGGCTGAAGCTTGTTTTAGTTTGGGGTACCAATTTCATTCAGAAACTGAACAATAAAGGTGCGGCCATAGACCAAAACGAACTCGAACAAGCGGTAGCCCTCACCAAAGCAGAAGCGGGTTCTGAAGAAGAACAGCGCATTTTAGAAGGCATTGTGCGCTTTGGCCGAACAGAGGCCTCCGAAATCATGACCCCTCGCGTAGATGTCGAGGACATCGATGCTGCCGATTCATTTAATGCAGTTTTGGCCAAAATTATTGAAGTAGGCTATTCGCGCATTCCGATTTTTGAGCAAAGCCCAGATAATATCATCGGCATCCTATACATCAAAGATTTACTGCACCACTTAGATCAAGACGCGACTTTCAATTGGCAACAAGTACTCCGAAAGCCCTATTTTGTGCCAGAAAACAAAAAAATCAATGACCTTTTGCAAGAATTCCGCAATATGAAGATGCACATGGCGGTGGTGGTAGATGAATATGGGGGCGCAAGCGGAATTGTTACCTTAGAAGATATCCTCGAGGAAATCGTTGGAGATATTACAGACGAATTCGACGACACAGAAATTCAATACACAAAGCAAGCTGAACACATCTATGTTTTTGAAGGCAGAACCTCGCTCAACGACCTACTTAAAATTATTGGCGAGAAGCATGAAGAACATATTGAAGCTGCTCGCGGCGAAGCAGAAACACTTGGCGGCCTCATCATTGAAGTTGGTGGGCGCATCTTAAAAAACAACGAGTATGTTGTGTTGGGCCCACTTAAATTTATAGTGGAATCTTCAGACAAAAAACGCGTTAAATCGGTTAAAGTTCAAATAGATGAAAACGAATAGTATCCTTTTAAGCTTGGTAGTCATTTTTCTAGCAACAAGCGCTTGTAATGATGCCAATCCGGTACCTAAACCAAGTACATTTCTTCGGACAGAATTCCCTGAACATGCGTATCGCCCCTATTTGAGCCCGCAAAACTTCAGTTTCAGTTTGGCCGATTTATATATGCCCAAAACCTTTGAGCAAGCCAAATCCAATTACAGTGTTCAAGAAATAGACTTGGGCCCCTTGAACGGCACGCTTTTTCTCTACTACCTGCGCTTGCCAAGCAAAGATTCCCTCTCAGAAATCATCAATTTTGCCAACGATAAGGTTGATGAGCACAAAATAATGGCTGACAAAATCGATTTTGAACAAATTATCGAACCCAAAAAGCGCGTCTTTGGTACTTTCTTTGAACTCAAAGGAAATGTCGCCACGAATTTCCAGTTTTACCTTACGGACTCCTCACAACATTTTCTGCGCGGTGAAGTCTTGCTCAATTGCAGACCTAATTACGATTCCCTGCGTCCGACCCTACAATATCTAAAAACCGACTTGCAAACCCTGATCAAAAGTTTCAAATGGAACTAACGGGCAACAACAGGGTGGTTGTTGCATTTGGGTCGAATCTTGGAAACAAAGCAGCAAACATCAATCATGCTATTGCTCAAATCAATCAAACCTGTGGAAAGGTTGTGCAAGTCTCTTCGTTTCACAGAAGTGAGCCTATGGGTTTTGAATCTACTCATGAATTTCTGAACGGTTGTCTTTTATTGTTAACCGATTTACCACCCAAAAAGCTGCTACTGCATTTAAAAGAAATAGAATTTTCAATGGGCAGAATCAAAACGTCTGTTAACTATGAAGATCGCCTCATCGACCTCGATATCATTTTGTATGAAAATCTGTGTATCCATACGCCAGACCTACAAATTCCTCACCCTAAATATCAAGAGCGGTCCTTTGTATTAGAACCCTTAATGGAGCTAGATTTAGGTTTTTCTCCCTTTTGAATCCGGATTCTAACATCTTAATTGCAACATCTTTGTACAAAAAAAGGGCATGTTAAATTAATTACTTAATTTTGCAAGGAATCATAAAATTTGAACTCATGAATTTCACTCGCTTAAACGGAACCTTACTTATTGGAACTGCTGCGTTTTTTGTTGCCTCTTGCGACCTCGTTAAAGACATCACTTACACAGTCAATCCCAATCCATTAGAAATGCACGGTGATTCCGTGAAAGTAAGCATAACCGTCAATGTTCCTGAAAAAGGCATTCAAAAGAAAGCAAAAGCGGAAATCACGCCTAAAATTGGTTCAACCGCAATTGGTACTTGGTATGTAAATGGTTCTAAAGTAACGGGCAACGGCACTACCATCGACTTCAAAACAGGCGGAACAGCAACCTTCGAAGAAACTATGGCTTACGATCCAACTATGGAAGCTGCCGATGTCGTCATCACTGGTAAACTCTACAAGCAAACCAAAGAAAAAGGCGCCTTGCCTGAAACCAAAATTGCCGATGCTACTATCATTACACCTTACTTAGTAGACAAAACTTTTAAAGTGCTTACTGAGCAAGATGCTTTGGTGCGTCAGTTCGACAAAACAACTTCGGCAACCTTTAATTTTGAAAAAGGCAAATCTGATGTTCGTGCCAACGAAATCAAAGACGCAGACATCCTTGCCCTCATGACCTGGTTACAAGCTGCTCAAACCAATCCTAAAATCAAAATCACTTCCATCGAAATCAACGGTTATGCTTCGCCAGACGGAGAGGTTGCGAAAAACGATAACCTTTCATCTGACCGTACGGTTGCCGCGCGCAAAGCACTCACCGAACTGATGAAAAAAGCAAAACTCACTGCTTATGCAGACACCAGCGCTTACAAGCTTGCTAAATTTGGTGAAGATTTCGAAGGATTCAAAAGCCAACTCGCCGCTACCTCTTCTATTCCAGAAGCCGATAAAAATTTGTTCATCCGCATTCTTGAAATGACCAAAGATCCTGAACAACGCGAAAAAGACATGATCAACCTTGGAAAAGCATATACCGAACTTGAGCGCGATGTTTTTCCAATGATTCGCCGTGCTGTGGTGGTCGTAAAATATACTGAATATGGTCTTACTGACGACGAATTACGCACCGCTACGGTTCAAAACCCAAACAGCCTATCCGTTGAAGAATTACTTTTCACTGCTGGTAAATTGACAAAAGACGCTAACGAAAAGGCACGTATTTACGGTATTGCAGCTAGCAACTATTCAGCTGACTTCCGTACACACAACAATTTAGGTGCTACACTTTTTGAATTAGGCAACACTAAAGATGCCGCAGTTTCTTTCAAAAAAGCAAACGAAATCAAAGCGAATGCTGTATCAGACAACAACCTTGCAGCGAGCTTGATTTTAGAAGGCAACCGTGCCGCCGCTAAAAAATTACTTGCTAAGTCTAAAACAGCAGTTTCTAGCTACAACACAGGTATCATCGATATCATGGAAGGTAATTACAGCGCAGCTGAGAAAAACATCACGCAAGATAGCTACAACAAAGTACTTGTCCTTATTCTTACCAACAAACTAGATGCTGCTAGAAAAGCAAGTGCTGCCCTCAATGAAACTGCCGAACTCGCTTACCTTAAAGCCATCATCGAAGCGCGCAGTGGCGCCAGTGCAGATGTCGTTGTAGCTAAATTGAAAACGGCTATTTCTAGAAACAGTGCGCTTAAAGAAAAAGCAAGCAAAGACCGCGAATTCATCAAAATCATGAACGACGCTTCTTTCATCGATTTGATCAAATAATGCTTTAGCATACACTAAAAAAATCCTGGCTTCGTTCAGGATTTTTTTTTGTCAAAAAGTAAGGTCCAAAGCCAACCTTTATCACTAAATTTGAGACTCTAAAAATAAAAACAATGGACAGCAACGAATTTCGCAAATACGCCACCAAACACATGGGCATCAGCAGCATGAACGTGGACTACTATATCGAGTCTTCGATGACTCCTTATATCATAGAAGAACGCCCTTTGAACATGACGCAAATGGACGTTTTCTCTCGCTTAATGATGGACCGCATCATCTTTTTGGGTACGGGCATCAACGACCAGGTAGCCAATATCATCAATGCGCAGTTGCTCTTTTTAGAATCTGTCGACGCTAAAAAAGACATCCAAATTTACCTGAATTCACCAGGTGGATCTGTTTATGCAGGTCTAGGCATTTACGACACCATGCAGTATATCCGTCCTGATGTCGCTACCATTTGCACAGGTATGGCAGCCTCAATGGGCGCTGTATTGCTTTGCGCAGGTGCCGAAGGTAAACGCAGTGCGCTCAAGCACTCACGCGTCATGATCCACCAACCACTCGGTGGCGCACAAGGGCAAGCATCTGACATCGAAATTACAGCGCGCGAAATCCAAAAGTTGAAAAAAGAACTTTACGAAATTATAGCCAAGCACAGCAAGCAAGATTACGACAAAGTTTGGGCAGACTCCGACCGCGACTACTGGATGACCTCCGAAGAAGCAAAAGCTTACGGAATGGTAGACGAAGTATTATTGCGCAATCCAAAATAAAAAATGGCTAAAAAAGAAACAACTTGTTCTTTTTGCGGTTCTCCGCGCTCAGGTGTCAATATGCTTATTGCCGGCATCAACGGCCACATCTGCGACTCCTGTGCCAATCAAGCCAGTAAAATTGTACAAGAAGAACTCTCCCTGAGCCCTACTGCCGCTAATGCGAGCACACAAGGACTCAACTTACTCAAACCACAAGAAATCAAAGCGCACTTAGATCAATACGTCATTGGTCAACAAGATGCCAAAAAGGTACTTTCTGTTGCGGTCTACAATCACTTCAAAAGATTAAAGCAAAAAACAACAGAAAACGAAGTCGAGATCGAAAAATCGAATGTAATTCTTGTTGGGCGCACAGGAACAGGCAAAACCTTACTAGCTAAATCCATCGCTAAACTTTTAAATGTACCGTTTTGCATAGCCGATGCTACGGTTCTTACCGAAGCTGGTTATGTAGGAGAAGACGTCGAAAGTATTCTATCTAGATTGCTTCAGGCTGCAGACTACAACGTTGAAAGCGCACAAATGGGCATTGTTTTCATTGACGAAGTCGACAAAATTGCGCGCAAAAACGATAACCCAAGTATCACGCGCGACGTTTCTGGCGAAGGTGTTCAACAGGCCTTGCTGAAACTCCTAGAAGGCGCAACGGTTAATGTTCCCCCACAAGGCGGACGCAAGCACCCCGAGCAAAAAATGATTTCAATCGACACCAAAAACATCTTGTTTATTTGTGGTGGTGCTTTTGATGGCATCGAACGACTCATTGCCAATCGGGTCAATCGCCAAACAATCGGGTTCTCTACAGCCGACGAACAAAGCATTGAAGAAGACTCCTTGCTCAAATACATCACGCCAAGCGACATCCGCACATTTGGACTCATCCCAGAACTCATCGGGCGCTTCCCGGTACTCACCTACCTCGAACCACTCAAAGAAGCTGACCTCAAGCGCATTCTCACCGAGCCCAAAAATGCTTTAGTGAAACAATACACTAAACTTTTCGACATGGATGGCGTGAAGCTTGAACTCGATCAAGAAGTCCTAGATTTCATCGTCAAAAAAGCCATGGAGTTCGGATTAGGTGCCAGAGGGCTGCGTTCCATTTGCGAGGCCATTCTCACCGACGCTATGTTTGAGCTCCCAGGGTCCTCCAAAAAAACACTATCCGTCAATCTTGATTACGCCAATCAACAATTCGGCAAATCAAAAATAGCAACACTTAAAGTAGCATAAGCATTTGTAGTTTCTGACTTATT
>CANHBA010000146.1 GCA_947458985.1 Flavobacteriales bacterium | reverse complement strand
TGTCGTCTTTGATGGCAAATTGTATATTGAGCAAGCCAACTGTTTTGAGCTCTACAGCAATTTTTTTGGTGATGTCTTCGATTTGTGTGATGACGAAATCGCCAAGGTTGTAAGGAGGTAAAACAGCATAGGAATCGCCGGAATGAATACCTGCCGGCTCGATATGTTGCATGATGCCAATGATGTAAACGTTTTCGCCGTCGCAGATGGCATCTGCCTCGGCCTCAATTGCGCCACCGATGAAATGGTCTAATAAGATTTGGTTGTTGCCCATTTCGTTGAGGATGTCCACGACGTGGTGCTCTAGCTCCTCTTTGTTGATGACGATCTTCATTTTTTGCCCGCCCAATACATATGAAGGACGCACTAAAAGCGGGAAGCCGAGCTCTTGCGA
The DNA here is from genome assembly GCA_947458985.1 of Flavobacteriales bacterium. GTDB lineage: Bacteria > Bacteroidota > Bacteroidia > Flavobacteriales_D > Crocinitomicaceae > UBA952. Next base: position 5,359 of record CANHBA010000146.1, on the reverse strand, counting down.
AAGTTCGATGGCTTGTTCTGCACTTTCAACGACGCCGTATTTAGGGAAGGGAACGTTGTTTTTCTCGAGTAATTTGGAGAAACGTCCGCGGTCTTCGGCTAAATCTAGGGCCTCGTAGGAGGTACCGAGAATAGGAATACCGTAGCGTTGGAGTTTTTCGGCAAGTTTGAGTGCGGTTTGACCGCCGAGCTGTACAATAACGCCAATTGGCTTTTCGTGTTGGATGATGTCGTAGATGTGTTCCCAGAACACCGGCTCGAAGTAGAGTTTGTCGGCGGTGTCGAAATCGGTGGAAACGGTCTCGGGGTTACAGTTGATCATGATGGTTTCGTAGCCGCATTCTTTGGCAGCTAGAACGCCGTGCACACAAGAATAATCGAATTCGATACCTTGGCCAATGCGGTTAGGGCCCGAACCCAATACAACTACTTTTGGACGCTCACTGACCACACTTTCGTTCTCGTATTCAAAAGTGGAATAATAGTATGGGGTGAGGGCCTCAAACTCAGCAGCGCAGGTGTCGACTAATTTGTAAACGCGGTTGATGCCGAGGTCTTTGCGCTTGACAGCGACTTCGGACTCTAGGCAACGTAAGAGGTGGGCAATTTGACGGTCTGCGTAGCCTTTTTGCTTGGCCTCGAAAAGGAGCTCCTGCGGGATGTTTTCCAAATGGAACTTCTCGATTTTACGCTCGAGTTTGATGAGGTCTTCGATTTGCTTCAAGAACCAGATGTCAATTTTGGTTTTTTCGACGATGGTTTTGAAGGGAATGCCCAATTTGATGGCATCGTAAATATGGAACAAGCGATTCCAGCTCGCAAATTCTAAGGAATGGAGGATTTCGTTTTGATTGGTGAGCTCTTTGCCGTCGGCACCCAAACCATTGCGGTTGATTTCTAGGGACTGACAAGCTTTTTGCAAGGCTTCTTGAAAACTACGACCAATGCCCATGACCTCGCCTACTGATTTCATTTGAAGCCCGAGTTGGCGATTGGTACCTGGGAATTTATTGAAATTCCAACGTGGAATTTTGACAATAACGTAGTCTAGGGTTGGTTCGAAAAGTGCAGAGGTTGTTTTGGTAATTTGGTTACTGAGCTCGTTGAGGTGATAACCTATAGCGAGTTTGGAAGCAATTTTGGCAATTGGGTAACCCGTAGCTTTGGAAGCCAATGCAGAAGAACGAGACACGCGCGGATTGATTTCGATGGCGATGATGTCTTCGTTGGCATCGGGAGAAACAGCAAACTGCACGTTGCAACCGCCAGCAAAATTACCGATAGAGCGCATCATTTGGATGGCCATATCGCGCATTTTTTGGAAGGTGGTGTCTGAAAGGGTCATGGCAGGCGCCACCGTGATGGAGTCGCCGGTATGGATGCCCATTGGGTCGAAGTTTTCGATCGAGCAGATGATCACGACGTTGTCGTTGGCATCGCGCAAGAGCTCGAGTTCGTATTCTTTCCAGCCCAAGAGTGCTTTGTCGATCATGACCTCGTGGATCGGAGACAACTGCAAGCCGCGCTCTAAGAGGTTGTCGAATTCTTTGGGCTCGTGTAAGATGCTTGCTCCTGACCCCCCTAAAGTATAGGAAGGACGGATACAAAGCGGGAAACCAAATTCTTGGGCAATTTCCTTGCCTTCTAAGAAAGATTTGGCTGTTTTTTGAGGTGCCATTGGCACGCCAATTTGGAGCATGAGTTCGCGAAATGCTTCGCGGTTTTCGGTAATTTCAATGGCGTTGATATCTACACCAATGATGCGCACGCCGTGTTTCTCCCAAATGCCCATTTCGTCGCATTGAATGCAAAGATTGAGTGCTGTTTGCCCACCCATAGTTGGCAAAACGGCATCTATTTGGTGGTTTTCGAGGATTTTGACAATGCTTTCTGGCTCTAAAGGCTGAAGATAGACGTTGTCGGCAACGACCTTGTCGGTCATGATGGTGGCCGGATTGGAATTGATGAGTGTGACTTCAATTCCTTCTTCGCGCAGCGAACGTGCTGCTTGAGAACCAGAGTAGTCGAATTCGCAGGCTTGACCAATTACAATAGGACCACTACCAATAATGAGGACGGATTTGATCGAATGATCTTTAGGCATAGGGGCTTCAATTTACTAGTTTCTTTGAGCGAAACCTTCGCTGCAAATTGAGCACAAATTTAAGTTAAATTCGGTCGACAGCGGCATGTAAAGCCGATTGTTTTTTAACAAAATGAAAGTCGAATGTTAATTAAATGAAAATCAAGCGCAGTGGCGCGAAATAAATTGCAAGGCCAAGCTATTGAAGGTCTCGGCTTGCTCGTAGTTGACAACGTGGCCGCATTCCGGCACAACGCGCAGTTCGGAAGCCATGTCTTGACTTACAATAATGCGCACAGGATTCAAAAACATGTGATCTTGTTCGCCCATGACATACAAAGTGGGGATGGTTTCTGGCGTTGAATTGATGCGGGTGAGATAAGCCGTTAAGCGCGCCGTGAGCTTGAACCAGCGCTGAAATTCTTTATCGACCACCTTTTTGGCTTCATTCACAAATAAATGGCGCGAAGCTTTGTGATTGGCACGCGGCATCATGATGCGCGCCATCAAACGATACAAAGACATTTGTGGCAACACGCTATAAAGTATGCGGCCTGCGCGCAAAATGGCGCGTGAACGCACATTGAGTTTGGTAACTGCCCCAGCAAAAATCATGCTTTTGACTAGATCAGGGCGCTGGGTACGCAAGGCTTTGATGACGATAGAACCCAAGGATACCCCTACAAAATGTGCTTGTTGTATGCCTTTTTGATCGAGGAGTTCAATGACGTCTTTGGCTATGAGTTCAAAAGAATACTTTTTGGTTTCAGCGCTTGTTTTTTGGCTTTTGCCGTGGCCGCGTAAATCAAGTACCAAAACGTTGTGTTTTTCACAGAAATCTTTGAGCTGCTTGTGCCAAATTGATGAGCTCCCTCCTGCCCCATGGACAAACACCACCCATTCGGTGGCATCTCGGTGTAAAAAGGATTTGGAGTAGAGCATGGGCAAAAATAAAAAAAACACCCGTTCTTCAACGGGTGTTTTCATATAAACTTTTGAAGGTTTGGATTATTTATCCTTTACTTCTTCGAAATCTACGTCGGTTACTTCGTCGTGAGCAGCGCCCGCACCTTGATCTGCATCTGCAGCACCAGCATTTGCGCCGTCTGCGTTTGCAGCATTGTACATGTCTTGCGATGCAGAGCCGAATACTTCGTTGAGCTTGTCCATGGCAGGCTGAAGATTGGCCATGTTTTTGGCTTCGAATTCAGTTTTCAAGGCAGCAAGTGCATCTTCGATTGGTTGCTTTTTGTCGGCAGGTATTTTATCACCGTATTCTTTCAACTGACGCTCAGTTTGGAAAATAAGCGAATCTGCTTTGTTTACTAATTCAGCTTCTTCTCGGCGCTTGTTGTCGGCGTCTGCATTGGCTTCTGCCTCTGCTTTCATGCGTTGGATTTCTTCGTCAGACAAACCGCTAGAAGCTTCAATTTTGATAGATTGTAACTTGCCAGTGCCCTTGTCTTTGGCGGAGATATTCATGATACCGTTTGCGTCGATGTCGAAAGTAACTTCGATTTGTGGCACACCGCGTTGAGCTGGTGGAATGTCGGTGAGTTGGAAACGACCTAATGTTTTGTTGTCATTGGCCATTGCGCGCTCACCTTGCAATACGTGAATTTCTACTGAAGGCTGGTTATCGGCAGCAGTAGAGAATACTTCTGATTTTTTGGTTGGAATGGTGGTGTTCGCATCGATTAATTTAGTGAACACACCGCCCATTGTTTCGATACCTAAAGAAAGTGGAATGACATCTAAAAGAAGAACGTCTTTGACCTCACCCGTAAGAACGCCACCTTGAATTGCGGCACCAACAGCTACAACCTCATCTGGATTGACCCCTTTAGATGGTGCTTTTCCGAAGAAACGCTCAACAGCCTCTTGAATAACTGGGATGCGCGTAGAGCCACCAACTAAGATCACTTCGTCGATGTCTGAAGGTTGCAAGTTTGCATTGGAAAGTGCAGAACGGCAAGGTGCAATTGTGCGCTCAACGATGCTTGAGATGAGTTGTTCAAACTTGGCGCGTTGGAGGGTGCGCACAAGGTGTTTTGGAATGCCATTTACTGGCATGATGTATGGCAAGTTGATTTCTGTTGTTGTTGTAGATGACAACTCGATTTTTGCTTTTTCAGCCGCTTCTTTCAAGCGTTGAAGTGCCATTGGGTCTTGACGAAGGTCTAGGCCTTCTTCTGACTTGAATTCTTCGGCTAACCAAGAGATGATTGCTTCATCGACGTCGTCGCCACCAAGGTGGGTATCACCGTCTGTAGACAATACTTCAAATACGCCGTCGCCGAGCTCGAGCACAGAAACGTCGTGGGTACCGCCACCGAAGTCAAATACAACGATTTTTTGGTCGATTCCTTTTTTGTCTAGGCCATAAGCAAGTGCTGCTGCAGTTGGCTCGTTGATGATGCGTTTGATGGTTAAACCTGCGATTTCGCCAGCTTCTTTTGTAGCCTGACGCTGCGCATCGTTGAAATAAGCCGGAACAGTTACAACTGCTTCAGTTACTTCCTGACCAAGGTAGTCTTCGGCTGTTTTCTTCATTTTTTGAAGAATCATGGCAGAGATTTCTTGAGGAGAGTATAGTCTGTCGTCAATTTTGACGCGCGGTGTGTTGTTGTCACCTTTGACAACTTGATAAGGCATGCGCGACACTTCTTTAGCAGATTCGTCGAAGCTAGAGCCCATGAAACGCTTGATTGAAGAAATCGTTTTTGTTGGGTTGGTGATGGCTTGTCTTTTTGCTGGGTCACCAACTTTGCGTTCGCCACCCTCAACAAATGCAACAACTGAAGGTGTGGTGCGTTTTCCTTCAGCATTGGCAATGACCACTGGCTCATTACCCTCCATGACCGAAACACAAGAGTTTGTTGTTCCGAGGTCGATTCCGATTATTTTTCCCATTTTGAATTAAATTTTGATAGTCTGCTTGAGTCAATGATTGTGCCATCCGAAAAACAGCAGTGATTTATGACATTTTGATCGGTATTTCCCGCAAACCAATGTCTTTTTGTCAGTTTTGCTGACATTGGTAACTTAGGTTACGTTGCAATGCGAGAAAGAAAGTAACTTTGGTGTATGATAGCTGGAAAAGGAACAAAAATGTACAGCATTGCCAAGATCAAATGCCCGCAGTGCCAAGAAGGTCAATTCTTAGTCTCACATCCGTATGACTTTAAATACCTTGGTGATGTCAAAAAAGAATGCGATGTCTGCCATTTGAAATACGAACGTGAGCCAGGTTTCTATTATGGAGCAATGTATGTCT
>CANHBA010000145.1 GCA_947458985.1 Flavobacteriales bacterium | reverse complement strand
TTGGTCAGGAGCATCTGGCTACACAGCTATTGCCGTATTTTGCCAACCTTTCTATGGCTCACGTTCTGGCGCATTTTCTGATGCTATTGCTCAATGCTGTGGCACTTAATTGGGTATTCAATGGTCGTGAATTTCTAGAGAAAAACACCTTTATTGTCAGTCTGAACTACCTGATTTTTGCGAGTTTTTTCCATATTTGGGGGCAAGCGAGTTGGCTATTTGTGGCGCATCTTTGCTGCATTATTGGTTTAGGGCTCTTTTTTGGCGTTAAACCACAGCAAAATTCTAAAAAAGCAGCATTTAATGCGAGTTTCGCCTTTGGCTTGAGCGTGCTTTTTGAACCTGAATTTGTGGTGTTGCTTCCTCTCCTTTTACTCATGTTCCTTTTGCTGCGCGGATACTTCTGGCGCGAGCTCCTGCTCATTATCATAGGTTTTGTAATACCTATTTCTGGAATTTACAGTTATTATTACCTCAGCGGGGAAAGTATTCAAATCAACTTCTTTCCTAAGTTGGCCTACTACAACGCCAACTGGCAAGACTTCACTTTTATTGGTTTACTTTCTTTGGTATTTATTTTTAGTCTTCTGGGCCTCAGAGCACGCTTACACAAAGCCTCCTTGAAACTCAAAAAACAAACACAAATCCTTACTGCTTTTACCTTCTTTGTTTTTGCAATTGGCGTGGCAGCATTCTTTTTCTCTGGTCAAATAGGTCTGCTGAGCCTCACCATTCTCCCTTTTTCTTTTTACTTTTCATACGCGCTCCTAAGCAGTAGCTTAGGGATCAGCTCACATTTATTCTTCTACATTTTATTTGTCTTCTCTTTGCTAAAATTTATACTTTTTACCATTTGAGGCTAGACTTTTACTAACTTTGAACCATCTTAAAAATCGAAAATGAAATTTGGCGTTGTTACCTTTCCAGGATCCAATTGTGACCAAGACATGGTCTATGTACTCAAAGATTTAATGGGGCAAGAAGTTGTCGAACTTTGGCACAAAGACACCGACCTCCAAGGTGCAGATTTCATCGTTATCCCAGGTGGCTTCTCTTACGGTGACTACCTCCGTTCAGGCGCCATTGCCAAATTTTCTCCAATTATGGAATCCGTCATCGCACATGCCAACAACGGCGGCTACGTCATGGGCATCTGCAATGGTTTTCAGATCTTAACAGAATCAGGGCTTTTAGAGGGTGCTTTATTGCACAACGACACCCAAAAATTCATTTGCAAGAACGTATTTCTCAAGCCTGTCAGCAAAAGTGCCGCTCCTAGCCAAGATCTCGACCCTAGCCACGCATACCAAATTCCAATTGCACACGGCGAAGGGCGTTTTTATGCCGACGAAGCAACCATGGCTTCGCTGCATGCCAATGACCAAATCCTCTTTACCTATTGTGCGGCCGATGGCAGCCAAGATGCAAGCACCAACCCAAATGGTTCTTTGCAACACATCGCAGGCATTACCAACCGCAACAAAAACGTATTTGGCATGATGCCTCACCCCGAGCGCGCCGCTGACAAAAACCTCAATAACCTCGACGGTTTGCGTATTTTTGAATCTATTTTAGCTCATTGTTCATGAGAGTACTCCTACTCGGATCCGGAGGGCGCGAACACGCCATTGCATGGAAAATCTCCCAAAGTTCAATCTTAGATGAACTTTTTATAGCACCTGGAAATGCAGGTACTAAAAAACACGGCAAAAACCTCGACCTCAAACTCAACGACTTCGAAGCCATCAAACAAGCAGTTCTCCAACACGCTATTGACATGGTTGTTGTTGGCCCAGAAGAGCCCCTTGTTTTAGGTATCTACGATTACTTCCAGCAAGACCCCGCGCTTAAAAACGTAGCTCTCATTGGCCCAAGCAAAGAAGGCGCACAATTAGAAGGTAGCAAAGATTTTGCAAAGGCGTTCATGTCCAGACACCGCATTCCGACCGCTAAATACGGTACTTTTGATGCAAACACACTTACAGAAGGCTTGCGTTTTCTTGATGCCATGAAAGGCCCTTATGTACTCAAAGCCGATGGCTTGGCTGCTGGCAAAGGTGTACTCATCATCGACGACCTCAACGAAGCTAAACGCGAACTCGAAGAAATGCTCGTTGGCGCCAAATTTGGACAAGCGAGTGCCAAAGTGGTCATCGAACAATTCCTCGACGGCATCGAACTCTCTGTATTCGCCATCACCGATGGTGAGTCTTTCAAACTACTTCCCGAAGCCAAAGACTACAAGCGCATTGGCGAAGGCGATACTGGCCTCAACACAGGCGGCATGGGCGCTATTTCTCCCGTTCCGTTTGCCGACGCTGCCTTTATGGACAAAGTGCTCAATCGGGTCGTAATTCCAACCATCAAAGGCCTCAAAGCAGAAAAAATCACCTACAACGGTTTTGTATTCTTCGGTCTCATCAATGTCAAAGGCGACCCCTACGTCATTGAATACAACTGCCGCATGGGCGACCCCGAAACCGAAGTAGTAATGCCAAGAATCAAGAGCGATATCCTCGATCTATTCGAAGGCGTTGCCACCCACACGCTCTCAGAACGCGACATCCAATTTCACGATAAAAGCGCAGCAACCGTCATGATGGTAGCTGGTGGTTATCCTGGCGAGTACCAAAAAGGCAAAACCATCTATGGCCTCAACAGCATTACCGACAGTTTGGTTTTCCATGCGGGCACACTTCCCGACGGCCCTTCTGTGGTGTCTAATGGCGGTCGAGTTTTAGCTGTCACCTCCTACGGCAAAAACCTAGAGAGCGCTTTGGAACGCAGCTACGATACCATTTCCAAAATATCCTTTGAAGACGCTTATTACCGTAAAGACATCGGTAAAGACGTCCTCGGAAAATAAGCCCCATGGAGCTCAACTATGTGCTGATCATCTGTTCGTTAATCTGCTCAGCGTTCTTTTCTGCCATGGAGTTGGCTTATATTTCAGCCAACCGCTTGCGCATTGAAGTCGTTAAGAAAAACAACACATTTCAAGCCAAAATATTAAATCTCTTCTACCGCAAAGAAAGCAACATGATTGCCCTCTTGCTGCTGGGTAATAACGTCGCATTGGTGGTTTACGGTATTGCAGCCGGAGCCCAACTGAGCCCTGTGCTCACGCAAATGGGCGTGCAAGACCAAGGCATTTTACTGGTTTTACAAACCGTACTTTCCACCTTGTTGGTCCTGATTACCGCCGAATTTCTACCCAAAGCATTGGTCCAACTCAACCCCAACAAAGCACTTGACCTCGGCCTTTACGCCTTATTGATATTGTACGTTTTACTATATCTCCCCACCCAAATGATTGTCCTGATCAGCACTGGTTTTTTAAAGTTAATCGGTGTAGAAAAGGAAGAACAGCGCGTTTTTTCAAAAGTCGACCTCGAAAACTACGTAGACGAATTGAGTGCCAATTTAACCGATGAAGAAGAACTAGGCAACGACATGCTCCTCTTGCGCAATGCGCTTGATTTCTCAAAGGTAAAAGCCCGAGACTGCATGATTCCCAGACCTGAAATCATTGCTGTAGATATCCAAGACCCCATAGCCGACGCCAAAGCGCTCATGACCACCAAAGGCTTATCTAAACTCATCATTTACCGCGACGACATCGACAATATCATTGGCTACATCCATTCGTTCGATTTATTCAAAAGGCCCGCTTCTATCAAACAAATCCTGAAGCCCATTTCGTTTGTCCCGACAGTCATGAGCGGCAAAGAGCTACTCGAAAAATTCACCAATCAGGTAGGCAATTTTGCAGTTGTGACCGATGAATACGGAGGTACAGCAGGCATCATTACCCTCGAAGACGTCATTGAAGAAATCTTTGGCGAAATCCAAGACGAACACGACAAAGAAGCCCTGACCGAACAACAAATTTCGCCAACCGAATTTTTATTTTCTGCGCGCATCGACATCGATTACCTTAATGAAACCTACGGCTTCGACTTAACGGAGTCCGATTCTTACGATACGCTTGCCGGCCTGATATTAGCACAACTTGAAAGACTTCCTGCAGAAGGAGATGAAGTGCAGGTCAACCAATACAAACTCATTATCGAAAAAATGAGTGAACGCCGAATTGAAACCATCCGCTTTTACCATGTCGACAACTAAGGCTGCGCCATTGCTCAACGACTTCGATGCCATTATTTTTGACATGGATGGCGTGCTCATCGATTCAGAACCACTCTGGAAAATCGCTATGGATTTTGTTTTTGGTCAGTACGGCTCTACACTTACACATCAAGATTTTCAGAAAACAGTGGGCTTGCGCATCGACGAAGTCATTGCTTTTTGGAATGCCCACGAAAACTGGGGGCTTACCGACCTTCAGCACGTCGAGAAACAAATCATCGACAAACTCATTGCACTCATTGAATTGGACCCGAAACCACTTGCAGGAGTGCTGGACACCCTTGCATATCTAAAAGATCAGGGCAAGCAAATCGGGCTCGCTACCTCTTCATCCCAAAGACTCATTTCAACCGTGCTTACAGCACTGCGCATCGAACACTTTTTTGATTTTGCCTATTCTGCTGAATTTGAACCCTATGGCAAACCGCATCCGGGCGTATACATCAAAGTAGCAGACCAACTGCAGGTGCAAGCACAAAGATGCTTGGTCATTGAAGACTCCTTTAATGGCGTTATTGCTGGTTTGGCTGCCAAAATGAAAGTGTGCTGTATTCCAGAAAAAACACACTTCCCCAATCCAAAACTTGCCGTTGCCCACTTCGAATTTACCGATCTACACCAATTACTTGACACCTGGCGTTAACACGGCCCGCACAAATTGTTATTTTTGTAGCTCATGGAAGATTCATTCGACTACAGAGAAGAAGCCAACGTTCCCAACGAACAAGAGCTCGACAAAGTGCTGCGCCCAAAATCACTACAAGATTTTGCGGGTCAGCCTGCTGTAGTTGAAAATTTAGAGGTCTTTGTGCGCGCTGCGCAATTACGCAACGAACCCCTCGACCACGTTTTGCTGCACGGACCTCCGGGCTTAGGTAAAACCACCCTTGCCAACATTATTGCCAACGAACTTGGCGTCGGATTTAAAATCACTTCAGGTCCTGTCCTAGACAAAGCCGGTGACCTCGCTGGCTTGCTCACTAATTTAGGCGAAGGCGATGTCCTATTTATCGACGAAATTCACCGCCTGAGCCCAGTCATTGAAGAGTATTTGTATTCTGCCATGGAAGACTACGTGATCGACATCATGCTCGATTCCGGGGCCAACGCGCGCAGCATACAAATCAACCTCAATCCGTTTACGCTCATTGGGGCCACTACCCGCTCTGGCTTGCTTACTTCGCCGCTGCGCGCCCGTTTTGGGATCAATGCGCGGCTCGAATACTACGACTCCAAAACTCTAACGTCTATTGTCGAACGCTCGGCTTCACTGCTCCACATCGGCATTGAAGAAAGCGCTGCCTTCAAAATTGCAAGCCGCAGCCGTGGCACCCCGCGTATTGCCAATGCCTTGCTCAGGCGCGTGCGCGATTTTGCGCAAATCAAAGGCAGCGGCCACATAGACGACGACATCACCGAAATTGCACTCAAGGCCCTCAACGTAGACGCCAACGGCCTCGATGAAATGGACATCCGCATTCTTAAAGTGCTCATTGACAAATTCAATGGCGGCCCCGTTGGGCTCAGTACCATTGCTACCGCCATTGGCGAAAACGCAGGTACTTTAGAAGAAGTATACGAACCCTTCTTGATCCAGGAAGGCTTCTTAATGCGCACACCACGCGGACGAAAAGCC
>CANHBA010000144.1 GCA_947458985.1 Flavobacteriales bacterium | reverse complement strand
GGTCATGATGTCTTTCTCTTTTAGCTCGAGAAGTTCATCGACTTTTTTAATGTAGCTATTGGTGATTTTTTGAACTTCCTCTTCGGCATCTTTTGACATATCTTCAGACAAACCTTCTGATTTGAGGTCTTTGATCATGTCTAGAGCGTCTTTGCGGTTGTTGCGGACTCCAATTTTTGCGTTTTCAGCTTCGGTTTTGGCACGTTTCACTAAATCGCGTCGGCGCTCTTCTGTTAGCGGTGGAACAGCAATTATGAGTTGTTCGCCGTTGCTTTGCGGATTGAGGCCAAGGTTGGCATTGATGATGCCTTTTGCGATGTCGTTGATCAGGGGTTTTTCCCAGGGCTGAACAATAATGGTGCGCGCGTCCATGGTATTGACGTTCGCCACTTGTTGCAAAGGGGTCATGGAACCGTAGTATTCTACCATAACACTGTTCAACATAGCAGGGCTTGCTTTGCCTGCACGGATTTTGAGGAGTTCGTTTTCGAGGTGATTCAAGGATTTTTGATTGGCTTCCTTGAATTCGTCGTAGATCATTGAAAGTTCTTCTATCATGATGCGCTAACTAAAGTTCCAACATGCGCTCCTTCCATTAACTTGCGTAAATTGCCGGGAGTGTCCATGTCAAATACGATGATGGGTAAATTGTTTTCTTTGCAAAGCGTAAAGGCGGTCATGTCCATGACATTAAGGCCTCTTGCATATACTTCGTCAAATGAAATTTGATCAAATTTAACTGCTGAGCTATCTTTAAGTGGGTCGGCGGTATAGATACCGTCTACGCGTGTTCCTTTCAGAATAACCTCTGCATTGATTTCAATGGCGCGCAAAGAAGCAGCAGAATCGGTAGTAAAGAATGGATTGCCGGTACCGGCTCCAAAAATAACGACTCTACCTTTTTCTAAATGACGAACAGCTCTGCGACGCACAAATGGCTCGGCAATTTCTTTCATTTCAATAGCAGACTGCAAACGGGTCGTGACACCAACCGACTCTAGTGCAGACTGTAGCGCCATAGAGTTGATCATGGTGGCGAGCATGCCCATGTAGTCGCCGTGGGTGCGGTCCATGCCACCTTCTTCGGCTTGCACACCTCTGAAGATATTGCCACCGCCAATTACAATTGCTACCTCAACACCTAACTGATGTAGTTCTTTGATTTGTAGTGCATAGGCGCTAATGCGCGCGTTATCTATGCCAAATTGTTTGTCTCCCATTAGAGACTCACCTGAAAGTTTGAGGAGTATGCGTTTGTATTTCATATGCAAGACAAATATACTATGAATCGTGTTTATTTGGGTTTAGGGTAAAAAAAAAGCTACCGGTATCGATAGCTTTTTTAAATATTTTTGTTTGCTTAGCTCAAAGAGAAACGTTTGAACTCAGAAACAGTAAGACCTGTAGCGGTGCTGTTTAAGAATTGCTCTACAGTGAGTTTGTTATCGCGAACAAATGCTTGACTTAACAAAGTGTTTTCTTGGAAGAATTTGTTCAAACGACCCAAGGCGATTTTTTCAGCCATGTCAGCTGGTTTGCCTTCTTGGATAGCCAATTCTTTACCAACTTCGATTTCACGCTCAATTGTGCGCTCATCTACGCCGTGCTTGTCGATAGCGATAGGAGCCATTGCTGCAACTTGCATTGCAACCTGACGACCTGCTTCTGCAACTTCTTCACCAGCAACTGTTAAGCCAACAAGTGTAGCTAATTGGTTACCTGGGTGGTTGTAAGCAACAACGTTTTCAGCACGAACAACTGCGTAAGCAGAAAGATCTAGTTTTTCGCCGATGACACCAACTTGCTCTGTGATTTTGTCTTCAACAGAAAGTCTGTCGTCGTAAGCCAAAGCTTTCAATTCTTCAGCGGTTTCTGGAAGTTTGTTGAGTGCGAGGTCTACCAAAGACTGTACGAATGCAACATAACCGTCGTTTTTAGCAACGAAGTCAGTTTCACAGTTGAGGGTTAAGATCACACCAGCTTTGCTGTCTGCAGTAGCTTGTGCCATAATAAGACCTTCTTTAGCGTCGTTACCACCGCGTTTTGCAGCGATTTTTTGACCTTTTTTACGAAGGATATCGATAGCTGTTTCGAAATCACCGTTGGCTTCAACCAAGGCATTTTTACAATCCATCATACCAGCGCCTGTCTGTTGGCGCAATTTGTTTACATCTGCAGCTGTGATAGCCATGTTATGAGAGTTTATGGGTGAATTATTCTGCGCTTTCTGTAGCGTCTGCTGCAACTTCGGCTTGTGCTTCAGCTGGAGTTTCGTCTTTGTCAGTAGCTTTCAAATTTTTACGGTCTTCTAAACCTTCTTTGATGGCACCACAAATGGCGTCGAGGATCAAAGTGATAGATTTAGTAGCGTCGTCGTTGGCAGGAATAGGGAAGTCTACCAATTTAGGATTTGAATTGGTATCTACCATTGCAAACGTAGGGATGTTCAAGCGGCGTGCCTCTGCAAGAGCGATGTGCTCTTTAAGGATATCGACGATGAAAATAGCTGCTGGTTGGCGTGTCATGTCTGCGATAGAACCAAAGTTTTTCTCGAGTTTCTCGCGTTGACGGCTTTTGAATAGTTTTTCGCGTTTGTTGAGGGTATCCCAAGTACCGTCTGATTTCATTTTGTCAATGAGTGACATTTTGCGAATAGACTTACGTGTAGTTTGGAAGTTGGTTAACATACCACCAGACCAACGCTCCGTTACAAACGGCATGTTGACTGCTGCTACGCGCTCAGCAACGATTTCTTTAGCTTGTTTTTTCGTAGCAACGAAAAGTACTTTTTTACCAGATTTAGCAATTTGCTTCATTGCAGCACATGCGTGATCTAGGTGTACGAGTGTTTTGTTGAGGTCAATGATGTGAATACCTTTCTTCTCTTCGAAGATGTAAGGCGCCATTGCCGGGTTCCACTTGCGCTTAAGGTGACCAAAATGTACACCTGCGTCGAGTAGGGATTCAAAAGTTAATTTAGACATATTGTGTTTTTGTTTACGTTCCTATTAAAAAAGCAACATCGGAGGGGCCAAAATGGCAAGTGCTCCAATGCTTGGATGCTAAACAGTCCAGTGGGCGGATTAACGCTTGGAGAACTGGAATTTCTTTCTTGCTTTTGGTTGACCTGGTTTCTTACGTTCTACCATACGTGGGTCACGTGTCATGAGGCCTTCCACTTTGAGCATTGGTTTGTAGTCAGCAGATACTTCAACAAGTGCACGGGAAATCCCTAAACGCACTGCTTCTGCCTGACCATTGATACCACCACCAACAACGTTCACTTTGATGTCGTACTGACCAGCTGTGCCGGTAAGTGCAAATGGTTGGTGAACTTTTGCTTGAAGAAAGTCAATTGGAAAAAATTCGGTCATCTCGCGTTTGTTGATCGAGATTTTGCCGTTTCCTTTGGTTAAATAAACGCGGGCTACCGCTGTTTTTCTTCTTCCTAATGCGTTAATGACTTCCATACTAATTATTTGAGGGTATCAAGATTCAATAATTCTGGTTGCTGCGCTTCGTGGTTGTGTGCAGCACCTTTGTAAACTTTGAGGTTGGTGTAGAGTTTGCGACCAAGTGTATTTTTTGGTAACATACCTTTAATTGCCTTCTCGATGAGGCGCTCAGGATGGTTTTTGAGCATGCTCTCAGCAGATGTAAAACGCTGACCACCTGGGTAACCAGAGAAACGAACGTATTCTTTATCTTGGAGTTTAGTGCCTGAAAAGGCGATTTTCTCCGCGTTGATAACGATCACATTGTCACCACAGTCCGCATGCGGCGTGTAACAGGTTTTATATTTTCCACGGATGACTTTGGCAACTTTACTTGCCAAACGTCCGACTGTTTGACCTTCAGCATCCACTACATACCACTTCTTATCGGCAGTTTCGGTATTACCAGCTAACGTTCTGTAACTTAATGTGTTCACGGTTCTTTCTGTTAAATAAAAAACTTAATTTCCCTGAATTTAGGGGTGCAAAGATACAACTATTGTGTTTATTTACAAATGAAAAGCAGAAAAAATCTAAGATTATTTTGCTTTAAAGGCTGAAATCGCATTTCTTGTGAATTCACTCAGGACCAAACGGCCACTAATGGCGGCGCGTTGAACTAAAAGTTCGTCCCAGTTTTCGGTGCCTTCCCAGAAGATTTTTTTGAGTTCTTGCATGGCTTCTGGATTGGATTGCGCGAGTTTCGTGCTCAGCGTTTGGATGGCAGCATCCATGCTGGCTTCGTCCTCGAATATTTCTGTGTAGAGTCCTTTGTCTTTGGCCCATTGCGCGCTGCGCCATTCGGTCGCGTTAATGGCGAGTTCACTCATGGCTGAACGGCCAATTTTGCGTTCTACTGCTGGCCCCACCACAAATGGCCCGATGCCGACAGCGAGTTCGGATAACTTCACTTCAGCTCTATTGGTTGCAAAGCAGTAGTCGGTGGCAGAAGCCAAACCGACGCCTCCACCAACTGCGCGTCCTTGCACGCGTCCGATGATGAGTTTCGGTGCTTTTCTGCAAGCGTTAATAACTTTGGCAAAGCCTGAGAAAAATTGGAGACCGGTTTCGAGGTCTTGGATGCTGATGAGTTCGTCAAAACTGGCGCCTGCGCAAAATGCTTTGCTGCCTTGTGATTGGAGCACGAGTACTTTGGTGCGTTCATCTGCGGCGAGTTCGGTGATGGTATCTGCTAAAGATTGTAGGATGTGCCCAGGTAGGGAGTTGCTCATTGGGTGTCCAAAGGTAATGAGCCCTATACCAGTTTCTGAAATTTCGGTTAATACAAAACCGTCTTGGTGTGTGTTGTTCATTCTTATTTTAAAGTAAAGCTATCTGTACCAATTAAAAGACCTTCGCAGTAAATGCGAACTTTATAAGTGCCTTTTGCGGCGTCTTCTCCCTTGAGTTCGTAGTAAATAGTGAGGTCTAATGCTTGATTTTGGTAATCGACATCTTTGCGCTGCGAATAAGCCGTACTTCCGTTTTCTGTTTCTGTTACAAAGTTGCTGCTTCCCTGCAGTACCTCACCATTCGGAGCGGTGATTTGCAAGTAAACGCTTTTGCGTCCGGCGGCACTTAGAACGTTTTCTGAAAGAGTAAAACTACTGCGGAATTGAACGGCGCTCTTCGCGCGATCGGTGACTTCCATGGTGTTGTTGAGGCGTTGTTTGAGCGCTTCTGATTGAATGCCGTAGGCTTGTAGTTTGCTGCCTTTTTTCACTTGTTGTTGCGATTCTTCTGCCTGTTGACGGTAGGTGTCTCTTTCTGTGGTGGTGGTGGAAAGGCGCACGTTTGTTTCTTCTAAACGGCTACCTAGGTCGATATTGAGCGTGTTGAGGGAGTCAATGGTACGGGCATAGCTGCGCATGATCGAGCGCAGTGTTTCGTTTTCTTTTCGCGCCTTGACGAGGTCTCTGGCCGTCATTTTGGAGCGGTCTAGTTTTTGGAGGAGTTGCGTAATTTGCGCTTTTTGAGCATTGAGGCTATCTGCTTTTGTAGCGTCTTTTTCAATGAGCTTATTGTAATTGCGCAGCATTTGTTGGAGGTCTTGCTTGAGGTCTTTCTTCATGCTGCCGGTGTAGCCTGAAAGGGCGGCTTCCATATCGGCCATATCGGAGAGCAATTCTGTATTCTTGTTATTGCAAGTGTTGAGTGCAGCGCGTTGTCTGGACCAAGCGAGGGTGAGCCCTGCGAGGCCGGCAAGCAAAATAAAGATGAAAATGAAATAAAAACTATTTGATTTCTGAGGTGCTTGAGGTTGTGTTTCCATATAAGGGTAGTTTGATAATCAAAAATACAAAAGAAATTGGT